>CAZFET010000095.1:7291-11594 GCA_964517545.1 uncultured Burkholderiaceae bacterium | reverse complement strand
GAATGCCGCGCCGGCCTCGATCGCCGCGAACGCCGCGATCGCCGCGCCGGCCGATGCCGGCGCGCCGCCGCCCGCACCGCCGCCACCCACGCTCGACGACGTGGCCGCGCTGACCCGCGAGTCCGACTTCTCCCGCTTCGTCAGGCCCGACGTCGACGAGGACGTCAAGCGCGCGGCGATGAAGAAGCTGTTCTTCTCCGACCCGCACTTCAACACCATGGACGGGCTGGACGTCTACATCGACGACTACTCGAAGCCCGACCCCATTCCCGCGGCCATGCTGCGCAAGATGGTGCAGTCGCACGCGCTCGGCCTGTTCGACGACGAGAAGCCGGCCGCGCCCGAGGCGGGCGCGCCGCGCGAGGCCGCCCGCGACAGTCTGTCGCCGCCCGCGCAGGGTGAGACCGCATTGCCCCCGGACGCCGCCGGTGCCGACAATCGCGGGTCCGCGGCCGGGTCCGGCGCGGCACCGCCCGACACTGCCGCGCCGCGCGCGGCGGAGCCCGCACCCGATGAAGACGCTGATCTGCGACTGCAACAAGACGATGCCGCTGGACGCGGCGGCGGCGAGCCGCCTGGCCCAGGCGCTGCAGAAGGTCCCGCAGGCCAGCGCTGACGGGCTCGACACCGTCCACACCCTGCTGTGCCGGCGCGAGGCCGGCGCGTTCCAGCGCGCGGCGAAGTCGGGCGAGGACCTGCTGGTCGCGTGCACGCAGGAAAGCCGGCTGTTCCTCGAACTCAACGCCGAGACCGAGGGCGCGCCGCGCGTCGAGGAGCGGCCGATCCGCTTCGTCAACATCCGCGAGACGGGCGGCTGGTCGAAGGACGCCGCGAGCGCCGTGCCCAAGCTGGCGGCGCTGATCGCCGCCGCGCAGCTGCCCGACCCCGAGCCGGTGCCCACCGTCACGTACCGCAGCGCCGGCCGCTGCCTCGTGATCGGCCCGGCCGACGCGGCCGAGCGCGCCGCCGAGATGCTCGCGCCCGTGCCCGGCACGGGTCTCGACGTGGTGCTGCTGGTCGATCGCGCCGGCGGCGCTATCGCGCAGCGGCACGAGCGCGCGGTGCACACCGGCCGGCCGACGAGGCTCGCGGGCTGGCTCGGCGCGTTCGACGTGCGGTGGCAGAGCGGCAACCCGATCGACCTCGAGCTGTGCACGCGCTGCAACGCGTGCCTGCATGCCTGCCCCGAGGACGCCATCGACTTCAGCTACCAGGTCGATCTCGCGCGCTGCAAGTCGCACCGCGCCTGCGTCAGCGCCTGCGGCGTGGCCGGCGCCATCGACTTCGAGCGCGCGCCGCAGGAGGTCGACGAGCGCTTCGACCTCGTGCTCGACCTGCGCGAAGAGCCGGCGTTCCCGATGCACCAGCCGCCGCAGGGCTACTTCCACGCGCCCGTGCGCTCGGGCGACGGCGAGCGCGCGCTGGTCGACGCGGTGCTGAAGCTGCGCGACCTGGTCGGCGAGTTCGAGAAGCCGAAGTTCTTCCGCTACCGGCAGAAGCTGTGCGCGCACACGCGCAACGAGCGCATCGGCTGCACCGCCTGCATCGACGTGTGCTCGACGCGCGCGATCCGCAGCGACGCGTCGCTCAAGGGCAAGGCCGGCGGCACGGGCGGCGTGGTGGTCGAGCCGCACCTGTGCGTGGGCTGCGGCGCCTGCAGCACCGTGTGCCCGAGCGGCGCGATGAGCTTCGCGTACCCGGGCACCGAAGACCAGGGCCGTCGCCTGCGCACCTTGCTCGGCGCGTACCGCCAGGCCGGCGGACGCGACCCGGCGCTGCTGATCCACAGCGAAGGTGCCGGCCGCCGCCTGGTCGAGGACCTCGGCCGCGCGGCGCGGCTCGACGCAAGCCTGCACGGCGTGCCGGCGCGCGTGCTGCCGGTCGCGGTGTGGCACACGGCGAGCCTCGGCCTGGACCTGTGGCTCGCCGCCATCGCGCAAGGGGCGAACCAGGTGTGGGTGCTGCTCACCGCGGAAGAGGCGCCCGAGTACCGCGACGCGCTGCGCGAGCAGATGGCGGTCGCGCAGGCCATCCTGAGCGGCCTCGGCTACGCCGGCGAGCACTTCCGGCTGATCGAGGCGCGCGACGCGCGCGACCTGCCGTCGCTCGACGCGGTGCTGCGCATGCCGGCCGCGCAGGGTGTGGCGCAGCCGTCGAACCTCGCGGTGCAGGCCGACAAGCGCGCCACGCTCGACCTCGCGCTCGACCACCTGCTGCAGCACGCGCCGCAGGCGTCCGACGAGATCGCGCTGCCGGCGGCCAGGGCGTTCGGCGGCGCGCCGTACGGCACGCTCGTGGTCGACCCCGACAAGTGCACCCTGTGCCTGAGCTGCGTGGGCGCGTGTCCCGAGAGCGCGCTGGCCGACAACCCCGAGCGGCCGCAGCTGAAGTTCATCGAGAAGAACTGCGTGCAGTGCGGCCTGTGCGCGGGCACCTGCCCCGAAGGTGCCATCACCTTGCAGCCGCGGCTGTGGCTGGCCGACGGCGGCAAGGCGCGCAAGCAGGCGCGCGTGCTGCACGAGGCCGAGCCGTACCGCTGCATCAAGTGCGGCAAGCCCTTCGGCACGCTCAAGGCCATCGAGAACATGATCGGCAAGCTGGCGGGTCACGCGGCCTTCCAGGGCGCCGCGGCCGACCGCCTGAAGATGTGCAGCGACTGCCGCGTGGTCGACCTCTACAGCAACCCGAACGAAGTGAAGATCACCGACCTATGAGCGTCACGGGCAAGCCGGTCGGTGCCGTCGCCTTCGCCGGCGGCGACGAGGGCGACGAGCTCGCGCGCGCCGAGCTGTACGGCCTGCTGTCGCGGCTGTGGTTCGCGCCGCCCGACGAGGCGCTGCTGCAGCAGTTCTCGGTCGCGGTGACCGAGGCGCCGCAGGCCGGCGCCTTCCTCGAGGCGCCCTGGCAGTCGCTGGTCGCGGCGATGCGTGCCACCACCGTGCAGGCCGCCGCCGACGAGTACGACGCGCTGTTCCAGGGGGTCGGCAAGCCGGAGGTGTTTCTCTACGGCTCGTACTACCTCGCGGGCTTCCTCAACGAGAAGCCGCTGGTGCAGCTGCGCGACGACCTGGCCGAGATCGGCCTCGAGCGCGACCCGCAGCGCGGCGAGACGGAGGACCACGTGGCCATCGTGTTCGAGGTCATGCGCTACCTGATCGCCGGCGACGACGTGGCGGTGTGCAACCTCGAGCGGCAGCGCCGCTTCTTCCGCGCCCACGTGCAGAGCTGGGTCGAGGCGATGTGCGACGCGCTCGAGGCGCACCCGCGCGCGGGGCTCTATCGCGCGCTGGCCGGCTTCACGCGCGCGTTCGTGCAGGTCGAGACCCAGGGCTTCGACATGCTCGAGTGAGCGGCGCGGCGCGCGCTCAGTGGCGGCGCGCCAGGGTCTGGCTCGGCGTCTCGCCGAAGTGCACGCGGTACTCGTGCGCGAAGCGGCCGAGGTGATAGAAGCCCCAGCGCAGCGCGACGTCGGTGACGGTGGTCGCGGCCTCGGCCAGCAGCAGCTCGTCGCGCACCTTGTGCAGCCGGATCTCGCGCAGCAGCTTCATCGGCCCGATGCGCCGGTAGCGCTGGAAGCCGAGGAACAGGCTGCGCACGCTCACGCCGGCCAGCGCCGCCAGCCGCTCGGGCGTGACCTCCTCGTGCGGATGCGCGACCAGGTAGTCCTCCACCGCACGCACGTAGCGCGGCGCCAGCGGCGGACTGCTGGCCGCGAGGCGTTCCTGCGCCGAATGCGGCTGCGTGCCGAGCAGCGCGGCGAGCAGCCGGTTCTGGATCTGGATGACCGACAGCGGATAGCTGCGGTGCGCGCTCGCGCCGTCGGGGCTGCGCGCGGCCAGGTGCAGCATCGACAGCAGCAGCTCCTGCAGCACCGGGTGGCGCGCCGGCTCCAGGCGCGGGTCGAACACCGGCGGGCGCAGGGTCTCGTCGCCGCACCACGCCACGCCGTAGCGGCGCACGAGGTCCGCGTCGAGTCGCACGATGAGCTGGTCGTTGCCGTCGTCCCACGACATGCGCAGGTCCGGCTGCGGCGACAGCAGCGACGCGCACGCCGGCGTCGACTCGAAGCTGCCCACGCCGGTCTCGATGCGCGCGCGGCCGGCCAGCGGAAGCTGCAGCAGGTAGAAGCGCTCGAGCGGTCCGGGCACGATGTCGACCGAGCGGCCGTAGCGCAGCCGGCTCAGGCTGAGCGGGCCCAGCGGCAGGTACTCCATGCGGGCGTGCAGCGGGCGCTGCGTGCCGCCCGGCACGTCGAGGCGGTGCGGCCGGAAGACGTGGCCGACCGACTCGCGCGCGCACTGCG
>CAZFET010000095.1:0-7281 GCA_964517545.1 uncultured Burkholderiaceae bacterium | reverse complement strand
TCGGAGTCGAACAGGCAGCGCACGCCGGGCGTGCCGGCCCACGCGGCCTCGAGGGCGGCGGCGGTGGCTTCGCTGGCCGTGTGCTGCGTCATTGCCGGAATTGCGTTCTCCGTCCTTGCCCGAGGTCAATCTAGCACCGGGTGCACCGCGCACGGCAGCGGGCTTGCATCAAGCGCGCCGCAGTTCCTTGCACTTTCCGGATAGGGCTTGCGGCGGCCGGATAGAGCATCGCACCGCAGCACGACCAGACTGCCTTCGCATCGGCACATCGACGAAGGAGGCAGTCATGCAAGGCATCGCGGGCAAGGTGGCCGTCGTCAGCGGCGGCGCGACCCTGATCGGTGCGGCGGTGGTGCGCGCGCTGCGCGGCGCGGGCGCGACGGTCGCGCTGTTCGACATCGACCGCGCCGGCGGCGACCGCGTCGCGTCGACCGACCCGGCGGGCATCGAGTTCCACGCGATCGACATCCGCGACGACGCGCAGGTCGGGGCCGCGGTCGACGACATCGCGCGGCGCCGCGGCGGCGTGGACATCCTGGTCAACCTGGCGTGCACCTACCTCGACGCCGGGGCGGCGTCGGGCCGCGCCGACTGGCTGACGGCGCTCGACGTGAACGTGGTCAGCGCGGTGATGCTCGCGCGCGCGGTGCATCCGCACATGAAGGCGCGCGGCGGCGGCGCGATCGTCAACTTCACCAGCATCTCGGCGCGCGTCGCGCAGACCGGGCGCTGGCTGTATCCGGTGTCGAAGGCGGCGCTCGCGCAGCTCACGCGCAACCTGGCGATGGACTACGCGCCCGACGGCATCCGCGTGAACTCGGTCTCGCCGGGCTGGACCTGGTGCCGGCTGATGGACGAGCTGACGCACGGCGACCGCGCGCGCACCGACCGCGTCGCCGCGCCCTTCCACCTGCTCGGCCGCGTGGGCGACCCCGACGAGGTGGCGCAGGTGGTGCTGTTCCTGTGCTCGTCGCACGCGAGCTTCGTCACCGGCGCCGACTACGCCGTCGACGGCGGCTACTCGGCCATGGGCCCCGAGCGCAACGTCCCCGCGATCGGCCAGCTGGCCGGCTGAGACCGCGGGCGACCACGACGCACGACCGCCACCCCACGACCACCACCCCACGACCACCACCCCACGACCACCCCGAGGAGACCTCCATGATACGACGCATCGCCATCGTCGGCGCCGGGCAGTCCGGCCTGCCGCTGGCCCTCAGCCTGCTCGCGCGCGGCGACCGCGTGACCCTGCTGTCCAACCGCAGCCCCGACGACATCCGCCGCGGCAAGGTGATGTCGAGCCAGTGCATGTTCGGCGCGTCCCTGCAGATCGAGCGCGACTTCGGCCTGGACTTCTGGTCGCGCGAGTGCCCGCCGGTCGAAGGCATCGGGCTCACCGTGCCGCACCCCGAACGCGCCGGCGAGAAGCTGATCGACTGGGCCGCGCGGCTCGACCGCCCGGCGCAGGCCGTCGACCAGCGGCTCAAGATGCCCGCGTGGATGGAGCTGTTCGTGCAGCGCGGCGGCGAGCTGCGCCTGTGCGATGCCGGCATCGACGACCTGGAGGCGCTGGCCGGGACCCACGACCTCGTGGTGGTGGCGGCGGGCAAGGGCGAGATCGTGAAGCTGTTCGAGCGCGACGCCTCGCGCAGCCCCTACGACGCGCCGCAGCGCGCGCTCGCGCTGACCTACGTGCACGGCATGACGCCGCGCACGCCGTTCTCGCGCGTGTGCTTCAACCTGATCCCCGGCGTCGGCGAGTACTTCGTGTTCCCGTCGCTCACGCTGAGCGGGCCGTGCGAGATCATGGTCTTCGAGGGCGTGCCCGGCGGGCCGATGGACTGCTGGTCCGACGTCGCGACGCCGCAGCAGCACCTGCAGCGCAGCCTCGAGATCCTCGGGCGCTTCCTGCCGTGGGAGGCCGAGCGCTGCCGCGACGTGCGCCTGAGCGACGAGCACGGCGTCCTCGCGGGCCGCTTCGCGCCGACCGTGCGCCGGCCCGTCGGCCGGCTGCCGTCGGGTCGCATCGTGCTCGGCATGGGCGATGCGGTGGTCGTCAACGACCCGATCACCGGCCAGGGGTCGAACAACGCGACCAAGTGCTTCAAGGTCTACCACGACGCGATCGTCGAGCGCGGCGACCGGCCGTTCGACGCCGCGTGGATGGAGCAGACCTTCGAGCGCTACTGGGACTACGCGCAGCACGTGGTGCGCTGGACCAACATGCTGCTCGCGCCGCCGCCCGAGCACATCCTGCGGCTGCTGGGCGCGGCCGGCCAGTGCCCGTCGATCGCCTCGGTGATCGCCAACAACTTCGACCACCCGCCGGCGTTCTTCCCGTGGTGGGCCGACCCGCAGGCCTGCGACCGCTTCGTCGGCGAGCACCTGCGGCTGGCCGCGTGAACGCGCAGGAGACGGCCATGCAGACCGCCCTCCACGACGCGACCCGCGGTGCCGTCCACGGCGGCACGGCGGCCGACGACGCGCGCGCGCTGCGCCGCGCGCTCGGCCATTACCCGACCGGCGTGACCGTCGTCACCGCGCGCGCGGCCGACGGCCGCGCCGTCGGGCTCACGGTGAACTCGTTCGCGTCGCTGTCGCTCGATCCGCCGCTGGTGCTGTGGAGCCTCGCCAACCGCTCGCCCAGCCTCGCGGTGTTCCGCGACGGCGCGCGTTTCGCGATCAACGTGCTCGCGGCCGGGCAGGCCGAGCTGGCCCGGCGCTTCGCCAACCCGGCGCTGCCCGACAAGTTCGACGGGGTCGGGCTGCGCGCGCCGTGGCACGGCGTGCCGCTGCTGGCCGGGACGATCGCGTGGTTCGGCTGCTCGACGCTCGACGCGATCGCCGGTGGGGACCACACCTTGTTCATCGGCCGCGTCGAGACGCACGCCACGTCCGACGGCGAGCCGCTCGTCTTCCATCGCGGCGCGTTCCGCTGACGCGCGGCGCCGCACCGTACAGCGCAAGGAGTCCGACCATGAAGGGGCAGTTCATCACGCTCGAGGCGCGCGACGGCAGCGGCTCGTTCCGCGCCTACCTGTCGCTGCCGCGCACGGGACGCGGGCCCGGCATCGTGCTCGCGCAGGAGATCTTCGGCATCAACGCGTACATCCGCGAGGTCGCGGACTACTACGCCGAGGAAGGCTACGTGGTGCTCGCGCCGGACCTGTTCTGGCGCCAGGGCCGCGACATCGAGCTCGGCTACAGCGAGCCCGAGTGGCAGCGCGCCTTCGAGCTGTACCAGGCGTTCGACGTCGACAAGGGCGTCGACGACCTGATCGCCGCGGCCGCGCAGCTGCGGCGGCGACCCGAGTGCACGGGCGGCGTCGGCGTGCTCGGCTTCTGCCTCGGCGGCAAGCTCGCCTACCTCGCCGCGTGCCGCGGCGACGTCGACGTCGCGGTGGGCTACTACGGCGTGGGCATCGACCAGCACCTGGCCGAGGACGCGGCGCGGCGCGCGGCGCTGGTGCTGCACTTCGCCGAGAAGGACGCCTACTGCGACGCGGCGGCGCGCGCGCGCATCCAGGCGGCGCTCGCGGGGCGCGACGACACCGAGGTCTACGTCTACCCCGGCGTGGACCACGCGTTCGCGCGCACCGGCTCGCCGCACTTCGACAAGCCGGCGGCGGCGATGGCGCACCAGCGCTCGATCGCCGCCTTGCGCCGTCGCCTCGGGCCGCACTACGACCTGTCGGCGCTGTGGGACAAGCACTGCGAGCACGAGTTCGCCACGCGCGACGTCGACGCGACGATGGCCACGATGGTCGATCAGCCCTACGTCAACCACATCCCGACGATGACCGGCGGCGTCGGCCACGACGCGCTCAAGCGCTTCTACAAGTACCACTTCCTCGACCGCAATCCGCCGGACACGCGGCTGCTGCCGATCTCGCGCACCATCGGCGCGAGCCAGATCGTCGACGAGCTGCTGTTCTGCTTCACGCACACGATCGAGATCGACTGGATGCTGCCCGGCATCGAGCCGACCGGCCGCTACGTCGAGGTGCCGCTCGTCGCGATCGTGAAGTTCCGCGGCGACAAGCTCTATCACGAGCACATCTACTGGGACCAGGCCAGCGTGCTGGTGCAGATCGGCAAGCTCGATCCGCGCGGGCTGCCGGTGGCCGGCATCGACACCGCGCGCAAGCTGCTCGACGAGACGCGGCCGTCGAACACGCTGATGCAGCGCTGGGAATCGAGCGCCGGCCTGCCGATCTGAGCGGGCCGTCGGCGCGCGCCGCGGCGCGCAGGGTTCAGCCCGGCGCGCCGTCCACGCGCAGCCGGACGGTGAACACCGCGCCGTGCGGCGCGTCGCGGCGGTCGGCGGCGACGATGTCGCCGCCGTAGCGCTCGACGAGGCTGCGGCTGATCCACAGGCCCAGGCCGGTGCCGTCCTTCTTGCGCGTGACGAAGGGCTTGAACAGCTCGGCGATCAGTGCCTCGCCGAGGCCCGGTCCGGTGTCGGCCACGGCGATCTCCACGCCTTCGGCGCCGCCGGGCAGGGTCGCGTCGCGCGTGCACAGCGCCAGGGTGCCGCCCTCGGGCATGGCGTGGATCGCGTTGACCAGCAGGTTGACGAGCACCTGCTGCAGCTCGTTGCGGTTGATCGCCGGCTGGCGCGTGGCGCGCAGCTCGCGCCGCACCTCGACGCGGGTGCGCGCGAGCAGGTGGCCCACCAGCACGAGGCAGTCGTCGAGCACGCGCGCGGTGTCCACCGGCTCGACGTAGCCCGCGAACTCGGCGGGCCGCGCGAACTGCAGCAGCTGCGTGACGATGAGGCGCATGCGCTCGATCTGCTCGTCCACCAGCTTCAGCTCGCCGCCCACGCGCGCCGTGTCGGGCCCGAGCAGCTCGCGCACCAGGTCGAGGTTGCCCTGGATCACCGCGATCGGGTTGTTCACCTCGTGCGCGATGCTGGCGGTGAGCTGGCCCACCGCGGCGAGCTTCTCCGATCGCACGAGCTGCTGCTGCGCGGCCTCGAGCTCGCGCGTGCGCTCGGCCACCTTGGCGTCGAGCTCGGCGTTCCAGCGCTGCAGCGCGGCGGTCTTCTCGTCGATCACGTCGAGCAGCCGGTCGAGGTGGCCGGCAAGCCGGCCGATCTCGTCGCCGCTGCGCACCGCGCCGACGCGGGCGTCGAGCGCGCCGGCCTCGACGTGGCGCATGGTCTGCTCCATGCGCTCGATCGGCGCGAAGATGCTGCGCGCGAGCCGCACCGACACCAGCGCCGCGCCGATCATCACGGCGAAGAACACCACGCCGATCGACGCGAGCACGCCCCACTTCAGCAGCTCGAACGGGCGCTCGAGGAAGCCGACGTACAGCATGCCCACGCGCCGCCCGGCGCCGTCGACCAGCGGCTGGTAGGCCGAGACGTACCAGTCGCTCACGACGAACGCGCGGTCGAGCCAGGTGCTGCCGCGGCCGAGCACGGCGTCGCGCACGGTCGTCGACACGCGGGTGCCGATGGCGCGGTGCGCCGGGTCGTCGCCGAACAGGCGCACGTTCGTGCTGATGCGCACGTCGTCGAGGAACAGGGTCGCGGTGCCGGTGCTGCCGAACGGCAGCGAGCCCTCGGGATAGACGATCTCGTTGATGTGGTCGATGAACGGCAGGTTGCGGTTGAGCAGCACGCCGCCTTGCACGTGGCCGAGCAGCCGGCCGTCGGGCGCGCGCACCGGCGCGTCGGCCAGCACGACCATCGCGCGCTCCTCGCGCGTGCGGTCGGTCGGGGCGGCGTTGCGCGTGGGCACCAGCGGCACCGCCACGCGCGACTGCAGCGCCGGCGCGAGCAGCGCGAAGGCCGGCGGCTCCAGCACCTCGACCGACGCGGCGGCGCGGCCGTCGGCCTTCGCGCGCAGGGCCGTGGGCGACGGCGCGGGCGCGTCGAGCTTCGCGTGGTCGGTGACGAGCACGGTGCCGTCGCGCGCGCGCAGGTTCACGAAGTCCAGCCCCTCGCGCGCCTTGAAGCGGCGCAGCAGCGACACCAGGTCGTGCCGCGCCGGGTCGGCCAGCGCGAGGTGCAGCGCATGCGAGTCGGCCACCGCGCCGGTCCCGGCCGCCACCTCGCCCAGCACGCGCTCGAAGTAGCCGCGCGCGACGGCGAGGTCCGATCGCACCTTGGTGATCAGCAGCCGGTCGAACGCGGTGTCCACCCAGGCCAGCAGCACGACGCCCAGCAGCGGCAGCACCACCAGCAGCGGCAGCAGCACCATCGCGAGCAGCTTGCCGCGGATGGGCAGCCGCTCGAAGCGGCGCAGCAGCCGCGGGCCCTGCGTCTCAGGCACTGCGCACCGGGCGCGCGGCCGCGCCGCCCGTCTCGGCCCACTCCGCGACCCGGCGTTCGAGCGTGCGCCGCGAGATGCCCAGCAGCTGCGCGGCGCGCGTCTTGTCGCCGCCCACGGACTCGAGCACGGACAGGATGTGGCGCTTCTCGAGCGCGTGCAGGTCGGTCGGCAGCGCCGCCGTCGGCTCCGGCGCCGGCGCCGGCATGCCGGGGTACAGCGCCGACACGTTGAGCGCGCCGAGGATGAGCGAACGCTCGATCAGGTTGCGCAGTTCGCGCACGTTGCCGGGCCAGTCGTACTGCTGCAGGTAGCGCAGCTCGCCGTCGCTCACGCGGATGGGCTCGACGCCGAGCTGCGGCGCCAGCGTGGCGATGAAGTGCTCGACCAGCTCGGGGATGTCTTCCTTGTGCGAGCGCAGCGGCGGCAGGCCGATCTCCACCACCTGCAGCCGGTAGTACAGGTCGGCGCGGAAGCGTCCGGCCGCGACCTCGTCGGCCAGCGGCCGGTTGCTCGCCGCGACGATGCGCACGTCCACCGGGATCTGCTGCTCGCTGCCGACCGGGCGGATGCGGCGGTCCTCGAGCACGCGCAGCAGCGACGCCTGCAGCGGCAGCGGCAGCTCGCCCACCTCGTCGAGGAACAGCGTGCCGCCCTGGGCGTAGACGAACAGGCCGTCGCGCCCGCCGCGCTCGCGCGCGACCGACGGCGCCTGGCCGAACAGCTCGCTCTCGATGAGTTCGGGCGACATGGTCGCGCAGTTCACCGGCACGAACGGACCGGCGCCGCGCGGGCTGTTGCGGTGCAGCGCCAGCGCCGCCAGTTCCTTGCCGGTGCCCGACTCGCCCGTCAGCAGCACGGTGCTGTTGACGGCGGCCACGCGCTTGAGCGCGGCCTGCAGCCCCTTGATGGCGATCGAGCCGCCGACCAGTCCGTCGGCCGGCGGCGTGCGCTGCGACAGCGCGCGCCGCAGCACCCAGTTCTCGCGCTTGAGCGTCGC
>CAZFET010000094.1:6867-11597 GCA_964517545.1 uncultured Burkholderiaceae bacterium | reverse complement strand
GCCCGCGCTGGCGCGTCCTCGCCGGGGTGCGCCACGAGCGCTACCGCTCGCGCGAGTCCGACGCGTCGGGCAGCACCTACCGCAACGACGACCGTGCCGTCCTGCCGCGCCTCGGAGTGGTCTATCTGCCGCGGCCGGACTGGTCGTTCTACGGCAGCCTGAGCCGCTCGTTCAATCCGCAGTACTCGTCGTCCAACGGACCGGACCTCGGCGGGCCGTTCGACCCCGAGACCGGCCGGCAGGTCGAGCTCGGCAGCAAGTGGGACGCGCCGGACGGCCGCCTCTCGGCGACCGTGGCGGTCTACCGCATCGTCAAGCGCAACGTGCTGGTGAGCGACCCTGCCGATCCGGCGCGCTTCGTGCAGACCGGCGAGGTGCGCAGCCGCGGATTCGAGATCGACGTCAACGGGCGCCTCGCGCCGCACTGGCGGATCAACGCGAACTACAGCTACAACGACATCGAGATCACGCGCGACACCACGGGCCTGCAGGGCCGCCGCACCGAGAACGCGCCGCGCCATCTGGCCGGCCTGTTCATGCGCCACGACATCGCCGGCACCGCGTTCGCCGTCGGCGGCGGCTTGCGGCACGTGGGCGGCGGCCGCGAGGACTTCGCGCGCGAGCTGCGACTGCCGTCGTACACGCTGTGGAACGTCGCGGCGTACTGGAGCGCGAGCGCGTCGACCCGGCTGCAGCTCAACGTCGACAACCTCACCGACGAGCGGCACTACGTCGGCAGCTACGGCACCTATGCCGTGTATCCCGGCGCGCCGCGCCACTGGACCTTGAGCCTGCGCCATGTCTTCTGAGTCGATGCGACGGTGCGGCCTGGCCGACGCGCCGGTCGGATGCCCGCTGCGCGTGGTGGCCGTGGAGGCGGCGCCGGAGGCCGCCGTGTCGGCAACGCGCCTGGCCGACCTGGGCTTCGTCGTCGGCGAGCCGGTGACGGTGCTGCGGCGCGCGTGGCCGGGGGGCGAGCCGCTGCAGGTGCGCGTCGGCGACTCGCTGTACGCGATGCGTCGCGCCGAGGCTGCGGCGGTCCGCGTCGCGGTCGATGGCGATGGCGATGGCGGAGCCGGAGCCGGAGACGGGCGCTCGTCATGAAGGCGGCGAGCATCGACACGAGCGCGCTGCGCTCGCCGGTGGTGGCGCTGGTCGGCAACCCCAACAGCGGCAAGACGGCGCTGTTCAACCGCCTCACGGGCAGCCGCCAGAAAGTGGCCAACTACGCCGGCGTCACGGTCGAGCGCAAGGAAGGCCGGCACGTCACGCCGGGCGGGCGCCGCCTGCGGGTGCTGGACCTTCCCGGCACCTACGGCCTCGACCCGCGCTCGCCCGACGAGCGCGTGGCCTGCGACGTCCTGCTCGGACGTGCCGCCGGCGAGCCGCGGCCCGACGTGCTGGTGTGCGTGGTCGACGCGACCAACCTGCGCCGCCACCTGCGCTTCGTGCTCGCGGTGCGCGCGCTCGGGCTTCCGATGATCGTCGCGCTGAACATGGCCGATCTCGCACGCGAGCGCGGCGTGCCGATCGACGTCGAGGCGCTGGCACGCGAGCTCGGCGTACCGGTCGTGGCCACGGTGGCGGTGCGGCGCGACGGCATCGACGACCTGCTGGCGCGGCTCGACGACGACGCGCTGTGGCGCGCGCTCGGCGCCCCGGCGGCCGGAGCGCGCGGCCCGGCGCCGTCGGCATCGACCGCGCACGACGATGTGCGGCGCATGCTGCGGCGGCTCGGGCTCGATCGCTCGGTGTCGCATGCCGCCACCGAGCGCATCGACCGCGTCGTGCTGCATCCGCTGGCCGGGCCGCTGCTGCTGGCGGCCGTGCTGTTCCTCATGTTCCAGGCGGTGTTCGCGTGGGCCGAGTGGCCGATGCAGATCATCGAGTCGGCCACGTCCGCCGCCGGCGAGTGGGTGGCCGCGGCGCTGCCGGCCGACGGCGCGGCCGGCTGGTGGCGCAGCCTGCTGGTCGACGGGGTCGTGGCCGGCGTGGGCGGCGTGCTGGTGTTCCTGCCGCAGATCGTGATCCTGTTCTTTTTCATCCTCGTGCTCGAGGAGAGCGGCTACCTGCCGCGCGCGGCCTTCCTGCTCGACCGCCTGATGGGCGGCGTGGGACTTTCCGGCCGCGCGTTCATCCCGCTGCTGTCGAGCTTCGCCTGCGCGATCCCCGGCATCATGGCCGCGCGCACCATCGCCGATCCGCGCGAGCGCCTGGTCACCATCCTGGTCGCCCCGCTGATGACCTGCTCGGCGCGGCTGCCGGTGTACGCGCTGCTGATCGCCGCCTTCGTGCCACGGCGCGAGCTGTGGGGCGGGCTCGAACTGCAGGGGCTGGTGCTGTTCGGGCTGTACGCGGCGGGCGTCGCGTCGGCCTTCGCGGTCGCCTGGGTGCTGCGCCGCATCGGCATCAGGCAGGACGCGTCGCTGCTGATGGAGCTGCCGGCCTATCACCGGCCGCTCGTGCGCAGCATCGCGCTCGGGCTGTGGCAGCGGGTGCTGATCTTCCTGCGCCGCGTGGGTGGCGTCATCCTCGTGCTCACCGTCTTGCTGTGGTTCCTCGCCAGCGTGCCGGCGCCGCCGCCGGGCGCGACGGGTGCGCCCATCGAGCACAGCCTGGCCGGCATGATGGGCCGCGCGCTGGCCGTGGTGTTCGAGCCGATCGGCTTCAACTGGCAGATCTCGATCGCGCTTGTGCCGGGTCTCGCGGCACGCGAGGTGGCGGTGAGCGCGCTGGGCACGGTGTACGCGCTGTCGGCGACCGGCGACGACACGGCGCAGGCCCTGCTACCGCTCATCGCGGGCGAGTGGGGCCTGCCGACCGGGCTGTCGCTGCTCGCGTGGTACGTGTTCGCGCCGCAGTGCCTGTCGACCCTGGCGGCCGCGAAGCGCGAGACCGGGGGCTGGCGCGTGCCGCTGGCGATGGCGGCGTACCTGTTCGCGCTGGCCTATGCGGCGTCGTTCGTGACCTATCGCGCCGCGCTGTGGCTGGCCGGCTGAGCCTGCGCGCCGGGCCGGGCGCGCGGACTCACACGAAGCCGAGGGTGCGCCGGCTGCCGAAGTTGCGCAGGTTGGGCAGCACCGCGTCGAGCTGCGCGCTGCTGGCGCCGAACCACGCGAGCAAGGTCGCCGCGTACTGGTCGACCGAAGTCGTCGGCAGCCAGCGGCCGTGCCGTTCCCACGACTCGACGCCCACGTCGTCGGGGCCGCCGAGCGCCAGCTCGGGGTAGCTGCCGTAGGTGGCGCGGCCGCGCACGGCGCCGCCGAGCACGAGGTGGTGGTTGCCCCAGGCGTGGTCGGTGCCGGCGCTGTTGTTCGGCTTGAAGGTGCGGCCGAAGTCGCTCTGCGTGAAGGTGGTCACCGCGTCGGCGAGGCCAATGTTCTTCATCGCGGAGTGGAAGGCCGCGAGCGCGTCGCCCAGCTGCTTGAGCAGCCGCGCGTGTTCGCCTTCGGTGGCGCTGCCGGCGATCTGGTTGCCGTGCGTGTCGAAGCCGCCGAGCTGCACGAAGAAGATCTGCCGGTTGCCCTGCACGGTGGCGTTGCCCGCGATCAGCTTGGCCACCTGGTAGAGCTGGCGGCCCAGCGGCGTGGTGACCTTGCCGGCCGCGACGATGGGCGCGAAGCCGGCGTTGAGGGCCGCCGATGCGTCGGCGTCGCCCGGCTGCGTCTTGACCAGCGCGGCGAGCCGTTGCGACACGTCGAAGGCCTCGCGCTGTTGGCGCGCGTACACGTCGGCCAACGTCGCGCCCTGGCCGTCGGCGTACAGCGCGTCGATCGCGGCCTTGCGCAGCTGGTTCGGTTCCCACTGCAGGTCCGACGGCTGCAGGCCGTAGGCGCCGAAGGTCGAACCCGGCGCGGGCAGCACCAGCGGCACGCGCAGGTCCGACACGCCGAAGCGGCCGTTGCCGCCGACCGAGATCACCGGATTGACGGTGCCCAGCCCCGCGCGCTGGGCGAGTTCGGTGATCCGTTTCACCGGATTGACGGTGCCCAGCACCGCGCTCGCGCGGCCGCCCCAGCCGGTGCGCGCCTGCGCGTCGGTGGTGCCGCTCTCCCACAGCAGCTGCTGGTCGGAGTGCGAGAACAGGTTGTCGGGAATCTGCTCGGCGCTGTCGGGCAGCGCGCGGTACTCGGCCTTGGTGAGCGGCGCGTACAGCGGCCCGACGTTGAACAGCGCCGCGAGCCGGCCTTCGTCCCACACGGGCGCGAGCGCGGCCAGCGACGGATGCAGGCCGTAGTCGCTGCCGGCGAGCGGCACGAGGCTCGCGCGCGGAAGCGCGAGGCTGCCGCGCACCGCCGCGTACTGGCCGTGGCGCGCCGCATCGCTCGGCACGATGGTGTTCAGGCCGTCGTTGCCGCCGTACAGGAACACGCACACCAGCGCCTTGTAGTCGGCCGCCCACGCGGGACGCGCGCCGAGCAGGTTGAGCGCGCTGCCGCTGCCAAGTGCGGCGGCCAGCGCGGCGGCGCCGCGCAGGAAGCCGCGGCGCTGCATCGCGGCGTGGGACGGATGCTGCATCGGGCTCTCCTTCATCGCTGCACCTGCCACTGCGGCGAGGCGAACACGAGATAAGCCGCGGCCTGCACGCGGCGCGTGCGCCAGCCGGTGTTGATCGTGCAGGGCGCGCTCGACCGCCAGGTGACGGCGGGACAGGCGGACACCCTCGGGGCCGCGATGCGCGCGGCCGGCAATCGCGACGTGACGGTGCGGGTCTTCCCGCGTCTGAACCA
>CAZFET010000094.1:2214-6857 GCA_964517545.1 uncultured Burkholderiaceae bacterium | reverse complement strand
GCGAGGCGAACACGAGATAAGCCGCGGCCTACACGCGGCGCGTGCGCCAGACGGCGGCGTCGCGCGCCGCGGTCCACCACGCGACGGCCGCGATCGCCCGGTCGCGCGACGCTGCGGGCAGCGGCGCGCCGAGCGCGAGCAGCGAGAGCCGGTCGACCAGCTTCGCGGCGTCGTCGGCGTCGGACGCGAAGGCGTCGAGCGCGACCTTCGTGCCCAGCGCGTCGGGCACGCTCGCATCGGCGTTCGAGCCGCCCCAGTCGATCAGGTAGGTGAGGTAGTTGAGCCGCTCGAGCGCGGCGTTGGCGTTGTGGATGCCGAACGACGGACCCACCAGCGCCGTGCCCGGCACGGGGTAGTCGGGCGGGTAGAAGTTGAACACCGAGGGCGGCCGGAACACGTGCTGGCGCAGGTTCTCGCCCCACCACCAGCCGAGCGCCTCGCCGTCGCTGCGGCCGTTCAGCGCGCGCAGCACGGCGGTCATCATCAGCACCGGCTCGCGCAGCTTGCCCGCGTCGCGCGAGACCGGCGCGTCGCCGCGCGCCTCGGCGTCGAGCAGCACGGCGGCCACGGTCGCCGCGAGGTCGCCGCGGCTGCCGCTGCCGAAACGGCGACCGCCGCTGGAGTAGCTGCCGCTCGCGAAGGCCGATGCGACGCGCTGGACGTAGGCCGGACCCGGGTTGGCCGTCACCAGGTTCTGGATCAGCAGCCGGCTCACGAAAGGCGCCGTGTTCGGGTGCTGCATCAGGCTGTCGAGCACGCGCTCGAGCGCCGTCGGCGCGTCGCTCGCGGCCGGCACCACCACGCCCGACAGCAGCCGGCGCTCCGCCGTGTCGTGGTAGCGCGCCACCGGCACCATGTCGCCGCCGTAGTGGCGGCAGTTCGTGCCCTGCGGCCAGCAGCCCCACGACGCGCTGCCGCCCGCGGGGTAGGTCCAGCCGGTCAGTGCATAGGCGTACTCGCGCACCTTCGCGTTGTCGTAGGTGGGCTGGCACTTGCCGCCCTGCAGCGAGCCGTCGGGGTTCAGCTCGCAGGTGCCGATGCTGAACAGCTGCAGCAGCTCGCGCGCGAAGTTCTCGTTCGGCGCGTCCTTGTCGTTGTTGGCGTTGTTCAGGAAGTCGCCCATCACCGGCGACAGCGCCACCTTCTTCAGCACCTGCCGGTAGTTGCCGAAGGCGTTGTCGAGCAAGGTGTTGTGGTAGTGGCGAAAGCCGTAGGTGCCGCTCACCTCGAGGTTGCTGACGACGAGGATCTGCTGCAGCGCGAACGCCACGCGCTGGCGCAGCTGGTCGGGCTGGCCGAGCGCGTTGCGGTAGAAGTCCCACAGCAGCGGCTGCGTGGAGAACCAGTCGCGCCAGCAGTGCGCGCCGGCGTAGGCGGGCTGGTCGCAGAAGAACACGTCGTCGACGTTGCGGTGCACGTCGTCGCCGCGCCCGCTGGTGTAGCGCGAACCCGAGAGCGCCATCTGCGACGCCACCCACGCCGCGGGCCCCGTCGTGCGCATCTGCGCGATCAGCGCCTCGGTCGGGCCGAAGGTCGCCTGGTCGGCCATGCGCACCGCGTCGCGCTGCGACATCGGCTGCTCGGTGGGGGCGGGCGGCGTGGAACCGCCGCCGGTGGAGCCGCCAGTGCCGGTGCCGGTGCCGGTGCCAGTACCAGTGCCCGTGCCAGTGCCAGTGCCAGTGCCAGTGCTGCCACCGCCCGCGGACCCGCCGTCGCCGGTCGCGCCGCCCGCTCCGGTCGCGCTGCCTGCGGGGGTCGAGCCCCCATCGCCCGAACCGCCGCCGCACGCGGCGAGAACCACGGCGGCCAGCAGTGCGGCCCAACGCATCTTCGATCTTCCCGGCTTCATCCGGCTCCCCTCCAGCGACCGTCAGCGGCGATCATCGTGCGGCCGCAGCGGGGCGATGTGTCGAAACCCTGCTCATCGCGCGAGGCCTTACCTCGGGTCACAACCCTGCACGACGCCGGTGCGCATCTGCGGCGCTTGCGCGACGAGGCGATCCGCGCAGAATCGCGAGGTCCTCACCTTCACGGAGCGGTCGACATGAAGGGCGACGCCAAGGTCCTGAAGTTCCTCAATGCGCAGCTCAAGCTCGAGCTCACCGCGGTGAACCAGTACTTCCTGCACTACCGCATGCTCAAGAACTGGGGCTTCGAACGCCTCGCCAAGCACGAGTACGAGGAATCGATCGGCGAGATGAAGCACGCCGACCGGCTGATCGAACGCATCCTCATGCTCGAAGGCCTGCCCAACCTGCAGGACCTGGGCAAGCTGCTGATCGGCGAGAACGCCATCGAGACGCTGTCGTGCGACCTCAAGGCCGAGTCCGCGTCGCAGGCGCATCTGAAGGAGGCCATCGCGCACTGCGAATCGGTGCGCGACTACGTGTCGCGCGAGCTGTTCGAGGAGATCCTCGAGGACACCGAGGAGCACATCGACCACCTCGAGACGCAGCTCGGCCTCGTGCAACAGGTGGGCGAGCAGAACTGGCTGCAGTCGCAGATGGGCGACGGCGCGGCGTCGTCCTGACCGCCCCGACGCCATCGAGGCTATTGAGAATTATTCGCGTTTGATCTAGGATGGCGGCGCCGTCCCGTCGCGGGCGGCGCGAGCCGTCCCATGATCGTCTGCCTCTGCCACCGCATCTCCGACCGCGACATCGAGCGCGCGGTGCGCGAGGGCGCGCGCAGCTTCGAGGCGCTGCAGGACGAGACCTGCATCGCGCGCAACTGCGCCTGCTGCGAAGACTGCGCGCGCGAGGTGTTCGACGCAGCGCGGCGCGAGTGCGGCTCGGCCACCACGCGCCGCACCATCGAACTCCATCCGGCCTGAGGCCGCTCGCGCCGCGCGCATCGACGCGCGCACCGCGCCGACGTCCGATCGCAATGCCCGAGCGCTGTTGGGCTTTCCGTCGTGCGCGGCAGCGACGCCGTTCGTTCGGGCTGAGCGACACCGCCCGTTCGGGCTGAGCCTGTCGAAGCCCTCGCGACGACGGTGGAGGGCTTCGACGCGCTCAGCCCGAACGGCGATCGCGGGGTCGGCTTCCTGCATGCTTCCGACAGGGCCGATCCGCCCGGCCGGCCCGCATCGACGCCGCGCTCGAACCCCTCCGGACGGCGCGCCCTTCGAACCCGCACTTGCAGATAAGAATCGTTCTTATTAACATGTCGCCCGACGACACGAGCGAGCCGCTTCCGACGGGACGCTCGGGCCTCGTCGCCGCGTGCCATGCCGTCGCTTCGCGAACGTGCGGCACGCTCCGCCGCACCGCCAGCCGTCGCCAGCCCGTGCGTTCCGTGACTCACATGGGACCGTACCGCCTTGGGCCATCGATACGACGCCGCCGGCTCCGCGCCGCGCTTCGCCGCTGACCGCACTGCGCGCCACTTCGTGCCGGCCTCGGCGCACGCCGCCGGGCGACGCCGCGGCACCTTGCGCGACGTCCTCGTCGTCGTCCATCGCTGGGCCGGACTGCTCACCGCGGCCTTCCTGGTGGTGACCGGCCTGAGCGGGGCGGTCATCTCGTGGGACCACGAGCTCGACGAGTGGCTCAACCCGCATCTCGTCGATGCACGCGCCGGCGGTGCACCGCGCGACGCGCTGCAGCTGGCGCGCGAACTCGAGCAGCGGCATCCGCGCGCCGAGGTCGCCTACGTGCCGCTGGCCGTCGAGCCCGGTCACTCGTTCGCGTTCTGGGTCGAGCCGCGCGTCGACCCGTCGACGCGGCAGCTGCATGCGCTGGACTTCAACCAGGTGTTCGTCGATCCGGCCTCCGGCGAGGAACTCGGGCGGCGCGAGTGGGGCGACGTCTGGCCGGTGACGCGCGAGAACCTCGTGTCCTTTCTCTACAAGCTGCACTACAGCCTGCACGTGCCCGAGATTGCCGGCACCGACCGATGGGGCGTGTGGCTGCTCGGCGTCGTCGCGCTGGTCTGGACGGTGGACTGCTTCGGCGGCTTGCTGCTCACCTTGCCGCGGCGCGGCGCGTCGGGCGCGGGCTTCTGGCGGCGCTGGAAGCCGGCGTGGAAGGTGCGCACGCGCGCGGGGGCCTACCGCTTCAACTTCGACCTGCACCGCGCGCTCAGCCTGTGGACCTGGGGGCTGCTGTTCGTCATCGCCTTCACCGCGTTCTCGCTGAACCTGTACCGCGAGGTCTTCTTCCCCGCGATGAGCCTGGTGTCCGACGTGACGCCGGGGCCCTTCGAGCTGCGCACGCCGCGTCCGCCGCACGACCCGATACCCGCTCGACTGGACTTCCGCGAAGCGCTGCAGCGGGCCGACGCCGAGGCCCGCGCGCGCGGATGGAGCGAGCCCGCCGGCGGCATCTTCCACTCGCGCGAGTACGGGCTCTACGGCGTGGACTTCTTCCGGCCCGAAGACGGGCACGGCGCCGGCGGCGTCGGGCACCGGCGGCTGTACGTCGATTCGCAGGACGGGCGCATCGTCGGTGCGCGCGAGCCGTGGACCGGCACCGCGGCCGACCTGTTCGTGCAGGCGCAGTTCCCGCTGCACTCGGGCCGCATCCTGGGTCTGCCCGGGCGCATCCTGGTGTCGGCGATGGGCGTGGTGGTCGCGGTGCTGGCGATCACCGGCGTGTAGATCTCGGTGGTGGCGGGACCATCACAAAGAAACCACGATGCGC
>CAZFET010000094.1:0-2204 GCA_964517545.1 uncultured Burkholderiaceae bacterium | reverse complement strand
CTGGACCCGGCGCTCGAGGATATCCACATGAACATTGAGGCCCGCCTGGCGCAGGTTTTCTCTAAAGAGCGGCTCATGTGTACGGGGGCTGCATGCAGCCACCACAACGCGATTGAGGCATTCGGTTTCGATCACCTGGCGCATATTTTCCAGAGAGTCGCTGGCACAGGTGAAGGTGAAATGGTCGGCATAGACCACGGAGGGCAAGGTGCGGTCATATGCGGCCAAGGCCTCCACATCGACGACACCGGCGACCGCAGCGCTGCACGGCACACGCTGCCGTGAGCGCCGGGTCGCGCCGGCCGGCCGTGCCGCGCGCCCGGCCACGCCGGGGCGCACCCCGCCAGCTTTCTCCACTCAACGCTTCTTCGACGATGAACTGCCGATTCCCTTGCCGGCCCGCGCGCGCGCGCCGTGCCCGCCCTCGCAACGTCATCCACGACCGGACCGGCGCGCGGCCCGTTGCCAGGGGCGCGCTGCGCTCCGCGGTGCCCGCCGTTGCACTCGCCGTCGCACACGTCCTCGCACACGTCCTCGCACTCGCCGGCAGCGGCGCGGTGCAGGCTCAGGTGGCGCCCGATCCCGCATCGCAGCGCCCGCCGTCGGCGTCGGCCGCGCCGCCCGACGCGGCGGCCGCAGTGTCGGATCGCGGCGCAGCCGCTGCCTTGCCGGCCGCGGAGGTGACCGGCGTGCGCGAGACCGCCACCGGCCCGGTGCCGGGCTACGCCGCACGGCGCAGTGCCAGCGCCACCAAGACCGACACGCCGCTGCGCGAGACGCCGCAGGCCGTGACGGTGATCCCGCGCGAGCGCGTCGAGGACCAGGGCGCCACCGGGCTGCAGGACGCGCTCAACTACGCGGCCGGCGTCCGCTCCGACTCGTACGGCCTCGACTCGCGCAACGACGGGGTCGCGATCCGCGGCAGCGAGCCCGCCTTCTATCTCGACGGGCTGCGGCAGCAGCTCGGCGGCTACTACACCAGCACCACGCGCACCGAGCCGTACACGCTGGAGCGCATCGAGGTGCTGCGCGGACCCTCGGGCATCCTGTTCGGGCAGGGCAGCGTGGGCGGGCTGGTGCACATGGTCAGCAAGCGGCCGCACGCCGGCGCGCGCAGCGAGATCGGCGCGCAGATCGGCAGCTTCGACCGCGTGCAGGTGCAGGCCGACCTGAACGGCGCGATCGGCGACGGCGACGCCTGGCGCTACCGCATCGTCGCGCTCGGGCGGCGCAGCGGCACGCAGGTGGACCACGTGCGCGACGACCGCCTCGTGCTCGCGCCGTCGCTGAGCTGGCAGCCCGATGCGCGCACCAGCGTCACCCTGCTCGCGCTGTGGCAGGACGACGAGTCCGGTTCGACGGCGCAGTTCCTGCCGTGGAGCGGTACCGCGGCACCCAACCCGAACGGCCGCATCCCGACCGAGCGCTTCATCGGCGAGCCCGGATTCGATCGCTACGACTCGCGCCGCCGCGCGATCGGCTGGTCGATCGAGTGGCCGCTGGGCGATCGCTGGCAGCTGAGGCAGAACCTGCGCGTGTCGCACAACGAGGTCGACGCGCTGACCAGCTACGGCGACTTCTACTCCGATCCGTCGCTGCGACTGTCACCGTACCTCGACGCGGACCAGCGGCTGCTCGCGCGCGCCTATTTCGGCGGGCTGACGCGGCAGCGCGTGGTGGCGGCCGACCAGCATGCCGAGGGCCGCTTCGACCTCGGCCCCACGCAGCACCGCGTGCTGCTGGGCCTGGACGTGCTGCGCGCCCGGCAGGACGGCCACACGGTGTTCGACTTCACCAGCAGCGCCGGCGGCGGCGTGCCGCCGATCGACGTCTACGCGCCCGTCTACCGCGGCTACGTGGTGCCGCCGGCGACTCCGTCGCCGCTGACCACGCAGCGGCAGCTCGGCCTGTACCTGCAGGACCAGATCGCATTCGCGCAGCACTGGCGCGTGGTCGCGGGCCTGCGACGCGACCGGGCCGAGAGCGGCGTGGCCGGCAGCCCCGACGAGAAGAGCGCGGCGACCACGCGCCGGCTCGCGCTGCTGTACGCCGCGCCGGCAGGCTGGTCGCCGTACCTGAGCTACAGCGAAGCGTTCACGCCGGTGGCCGGTGTCGACCTCGCCGGCCGGCGCTTCCGTCCGCAGACGGGCGAGCAGGTCGAGCTGGGCCTGAAGTACCAGCCCGAGGGCAGCACCTTCGCCGCG
>CAZFET010000093.1:11322-11599 GCA_964517545.1 uncultured Burkholderiaceae bacterium | reverse complement strand
TTGAACCCCCGCGGGGGGCGGGCCGGCAGGGCCGGCCCTGGGGGCGCTCAGAACGGGATGTCGTCGTCCATGTCGTCGAAGCCGGTCGACGACTTCTGCGCGGCGGGCTTGGAGGCGGGGCGTTGCGCGGGCGCGCTGCGCTCGGCGCCGCTTTCGCGGGCGCGCGCGTAGCCGCCTGCCTCGGCGTCGCCGCCGCCCATGCCTTCGCGGCTGCCGAGCAGCTGCATCAGCTCGGCGACGATCTCGGTGGTGTACTTCTCGACCCCGTCCTTGTCCT
>CAZFET010000093.1:0-11312 GCA_964517545.1 uncultured Burkholderiaceae bacterium | reverse complement strand
GAGATGAGGCCGAGCGAGCGCGGCGCGCCTTGCGGCGGCACCGACCACAGCTCGAGCGCGCGACCGGCCTCGAGGCTCACGTTGACCAGCGGCTTGGTCACCAGCGCACGGCCGTCGGCCGTGACGCTGGCGACGAAGCCGCCCGCGCCCTGCGCCGCGTCGCCCGTGCCGGACAGCACCACGACGATCGGCGGCTGCGCCGGCGGCGGGCTCGCCAGCAGCACCGCAAGGCTGACCGCCGCCACCGTCGCGATCGCCGACAGGCCGCGCCAGAACGCGAGCTGCGTCCACCACGGCGCGCGAGCGGCGCGCGCGGCACGCGCCGCGCCCACGCTCGCCGCGGCGTCCCGCGCCTCACCGAACAGGCGCGACTCGACGCGCGGCCACACCGTGGCCGGCGGCTCGACCGGCGCGAGCGCGCCGGTCAGCGGCATCAGCCGGCGCTCCCATTCGCGCACGGCCGCGCGCAGCGCCGGGTGCGCGGGCAGCAGCGCCTGCAGCCTGCGGCGCGCCGGCCCGCGCAAGGTGCCGGCCACGTCTTCGGCGGCCAGCCGGTCGGCGCGTTCGGGGCGGCTGTAGTCCATGGCGCTGACTCAGGCGTCCGCGTCGGCCGCGCGCTGCAGGCAGTCCTTCAGCGACTGCAGCGCGCGGCGCACCCACGACTTCACCGTGCCCAGCGGCTGGCGCAGGTGCTCGGCGACCTCGGCGTGGCTCAGGCCGTCGAAGAACGCGAGCGCGACGCTCTGGCGCTGGGCGCTGGACAGCTGCTCCATGCAGCGGCCGAGCGCGCGCGCGTCCGCGGCCTGCGCGAGCAGTTCCAGCGGTCCGGGCGAGTCGGCGGCGTGAAGTTCGAGCATGTCGGTGTCGGAGTCGTCGTCGTCGGTGAGGTTCGTCGATTGCAGGCGCGGCTGCGTCTGCTGCCGGCGCAGGCTGTCGATGGCGCGATGGCGCGCGATGCTGGTCAGCCACGTGAGCGGCTGGCCCTGCGCGGCGTCGTAGCCGCGCGCGGCGCGCCAGACGTTGACGTACACCTCCTGCAGGATGTCCTCGGCCTGCGCGCGGTCGCGGTTGATACGCAGCACCACGGCGTACAGATGCGAGGCGGTGCGGCGGTACAGCTCGGCGAAGGCGGCGCGATCGCCGATTCCTGCACGCGCGAGCAGGCCGGAGAGTTCCTTGCTGCGATCGGACCAGTCGTCGGCGGGAAGCGGCATCGGGTCGGCGGGGGTCTCGCGCGGCGCGCGACCATCGAGCATACAGGCGGTCCGTAGAATCGGATGCAGGCAGGGCGCCGCGACGCGCCCGTCGACACCACCTCATGACCTCACACCGCGACCGCGAGTTCGTGCTCACCTTGTCGTGCCGGGACGCCAAGGGCATCGTGCACGCCGTCTCCGGCCTGCTGTACGAGGCCGGCTGCAACATCATCGACTCGCAGCAATTCGGCGACCTCGAGGGCCCCGACGCGACGGGGCTGTTCTTCATGCGGGTGCACTTCGACGCGCCCGCGCAGCTCGCCGACGCGCAGACCCTGGCCGCGCTGTTCGGCAGCGTGCGCGAGCGCTTCGGCATGGACGTGCGCTTCCATCCGCTGGCGCGCCGTCCGCGCGTGCTGCTGCTGGTGAGCCGGCACGGCCACTGCCTGAACGACCTGCTGTTCCGCTGGCAGTCGCGGCAGCTCGACATCGACATCCCGGCGATCGTGTCGAACCACGCCGACTTCGAGCCGCTGGCGCGCGGCTACGGCATCCCGTTCCACCACCTGCCGCTGCCGCCGGGCTCGAACCCCGAGGCCAGGCGCGCGCAGGAGCGCGCGATCGAGGCGCTGGTCGCGCGCGAAGGGATCGACCTCGTGGTGCTGGCGCGCTACATGCAGATCCTCTCGGCCGAGCTGTGCGAGGCGCTCAAGGGCCGCGCGATCAACATCCATCACAGCTTCCTGCCCAGCTTCAAGGGCGCCCGGCCCTACGAGCAGGCGCACGCGCGCGGCGTCAAGCTGATCGGCGCGACCGCGCACTACGTGACGGCCGACCTCGACGAGGGGCCGATCATCGAGCAGGACGTCGAGCGCGTGGACCACTCGCACTCGAGCGAGGACTTCGCCGCGGTCGGGCGCGACGTCGAATGCGTGGTGCTGGCGCGCGCGGTGCGCTGGCATGTCGAGCACCGCGTGCTGCTCAACGGCCACAAGACCGTGGTCTTCCGCTGAAGGCCCCGCCCGCATGGCGCGACCCAAGGCCCCGCTCGCGTCGCCCGACGACATCGAGCACCAGTTCTACGAGGCGCTGCAGCAGGCCGACCTCGACAAGCTGATGGCCGTGTGGGCCGACGACGACGAGATCGCCTGCGTGCACCCCGGCGGTCCGCGCGTGGTGGGGCATGCGGCCATCCGCGCCAGCTTCGACGCGATGTTCGCCAACGGCGCGATCGACGCCGCACCCGAGCGCGTGCGGCGCGTGCACACGCACGCCTGCGCGGTGCACAGCGTGCTCGAGCGCGTGCGCGTGATGAGCGAGGAAGGCCCGCAGGTCGCGTGGGTGATCGCCACCAACGTGTACCTCAAGACGGCGCAGGGCTGGCGGCTCGCGGTGCACCACGCGAGCCCCGGCTCGCCGCGCGAGGTGCAGGAGATCACCGAGTCGCCGTCGGTGCTGCACTGATGGGCTGGACGTACCGCGCGCCGCCGTGGCTGCCCGGCGGCAACCTGCAGACCCTCTGGCCGGCGCTGTTCGCGCGCCGCGCCGACGGCCCGCTGCCGCCGTGGCGCCGCGAGCGCTGGACCACGCCCGACGGCGACTTCGTCGACGCCGACTGGCAGGACCTGCCGGACGCCGCCGCGCCGCCGGCGGCGCCGTCCACGCCGATCGCGCCGGCCGAGCCGCTGCTCGTGCTGTTCCACGGCCTCGAAGGATCGTCGGCCAGCCACTACGCGGTGGCCTTCGCCCACACGGCCCGGCGGCTCGGCTGGCGCTTCGTGGTGCCGCACTTCCGCGGCTGCTCGGGCGAGCTGAATCTCGCCCCGCGCGCCTACCACTCGGGCGACTTCGAGGAAGTCGGCTGGATGCTGCAGCGTGCGCGCGCCGCGCATCCGCACGGGCCGATGCTCGCCGTCGGCGTCTCGCTCGGCGGCAATGCGCTGCTGCGCTGGGCCGAGGAAGCCGGCGACCGCGCGGCGGCGACGGTGCGTGCGGTGGCCGCGGTGAGTTCGCCGGTCGACCTGGCCGCCGGCGGCCACGCGATCGGCCGCGGCTTCAACCGGCTCGTGTACACGCGCATGTTCCTGCGCAGCATGAAGCCCAAGGCGCTGGCCAAGCTGGCGCAGCACCCGGGGCTGTTCGACCGGCGCCGGCTCGAGGCCGCGCGCGACCTGTACGAGTTCGACGACGTGTTCACCGCGCCGCTGCACGGCTTTCGCGGCACCGACGACTACTGGCGCCGTGCGTCGGCCAAGCCGCACCTGCATCGCATCCGCATCCCGGCGCTGGTGCTCAACGCGCTCAACGATCCGTTCGTGCCGGGCGCGAGCCTGCCGCATCCGCGCGAGGTGGGCGCCTGCGTGAGCCTGTGGCAGCCGGGGCACGGCGGCCATGTCGGCTTTCCGGCCGGGCGCTTTCCGGGCCACGTGATGACCATGCCGGAGGCGGTGGCGCGCTGGCTCGCGGCGCATCTTTGACCCACACTCGCCGCATGGACGAGATCGTCAAGGCGGCGCTGAAGAAGTGGCCCAACGTGCCGCACTGCTACGCCTGGCTCGCGCTCGACGCGCGCGGGCAGTGGTTCATGCGCGACGAGCGCATCCAGCGCGCGGGGCCGTTCCCGCAGGTCAAGGGCAGCCGCATCGACCACCCCAAGCTGCTGGAGTTCATCCACCGCAACTACGAGTGCGACGAGGCCGGCCGCTGGTTCTTCCAGAACGGCCCGCAGCGCGTGTACGTGGAGCTCGAGGCGGCGCCCTACGTGTGGCGGCTCGATCCGGCCGGCGACGCGTCGCGCCTGGCGGCTCACACCGGCGACGAGACGCGCTGCGACGACACCTGGCTCGACGAGCACGGGCGCCTGTTCGCGCGCAGCCCGCTCGGCTTCGGGATCGTGCACACGCAGGACATGCACTTGGCCGCGCAGGCGGTGGAGTCCGGCGCGTGGACGCCGCAGGAGATGCGCTTCGCCGAGATGCCGGCGCGCTTCGGCTACCGGCTCTCGCCAGCGGCCGAACCCAGGGTGTAGCCGCGCCGAAACAGCGACGCGGGCCCGGGGCCCGCGTCGGCGCGAGAGGTCGGGGCGCGGCGCGCTGCCTGGCCGGTGCGCTGCTCGGTCGTCGAACTGCCTGGAACTACTTGGCCGTCGCGTTGCCGGCCGGCGCCGAGGCCGCCGCGGCCGGCGCCTTGGGCTCGGCCAGCGAGCCGCCGGACTGGTTGGCCATGTAGACCACCGCGCGGCCGATCTCGAAGTCGCTGAAGTCGCCGCCGCCTTGCGCGCCCATGCTGCCCTTGCCCTTGAGCGCCGAGGTCAGCAAGGCCTCGTAGCCGGTCTTGATGCGCGGCGCCCACGCTGCCGCGTCGCCGAGCTTCGGCGCGCCGGCCGCGCCGCTGGTGTGGCAGGCCGCGCACTGCGCCGCGTAGACCTGCTCGCCGGTCTTCAGCGAGGCCACGTCGGAGGCGTCGCGAATCTCGATCGTGCCGACCGGCTGGATGCGCCGCGCGACCGCCTCGGCGGCGAGGCCGTCGCTGCCGGCGGCGGGCTTCTTGTCGAGGGCGACGAAGTTCACCAGCAGGATGATCGCCACCACCGGCACCACGAAGGCCAGCACCACGGTCACGACCAGCTGCTTCGGGGTCTTGATCGGGCCCTCGTGGGCGTCGTGGTCGGGGGAGTGCTGCGCGTCGCTCATGGATTCCTCGTTGACGGGCGGCCCGGACGGACGGAGGGGCCGGCAAAGCCGCGGGATTATAGGCGGCGGGGTGTGGCCGGCCGCCGTGGCGGACACGCCGCCGCGGCGGCGCCCACGCGAGGCGCGGCGGCGACCGCCGCTGCGGGAAGACCCGCAGGCTGCGCCGCGCCGATTTAGTTGACAACTGAACTATCCAGGCCTAAATTGACCGCCATGAAGATCGTCTGCATCGGTGGCGGCCCGGCGGGCCTGTACTTCGCCCTCCTGATGAAGAAGCTCGACCCCGGGCACGACATCACGGTGGTCGAGCGCAACCGCCCGTACGACACCTTCGGCTGGGGCGTCGTGTTCTCCGACGCGACGATGGACAACATGCGGCAGTGGGACCGCGAGACGGCCGACGAGATCGAGGTCGCGTTCAACCACTGGGACGACATCGAGCTCGAGTTCAAGGGCCGCACCCTGCGTTCCGGCGGCCACGGCTTCGTGGGCATCGGCCGCAAGAAGCTGCTGAACATCCTGCAGCGCCGCTGCGAGGCGCTCGGCGTGAAGCTCGAGTTCGAGCGCGAGGTCGACTCCGACGCCGACTACCCCGACGCCGACCTCGTCATCGCGAGCGACGGCATCAACTCGAAGATCCGCCAGAAGTACGCGTCGGTGTTCAAGCCCGACATCGTGACGCGGCCCAACCGCTACATCTGGCTCGGCACCGAGCGGCTGTACGACGCGTTCACGTTCCTGTTCGAGAAGACCGAGCACGGCTGGTTCCAGGCGCACATCTACAAGTTCGACGACACGACCTCCACCTTCATCGTCGAGACGCCCGACGACGTGTGGCGCGCACACGGCCTCGACCGCGCCAGCACCGACGACTCGATCGCCTTCTGCGAGAAGCTGTTCGCCCGCAACCTGAAGGGCCACAAGCTGATGAGCAACGCGCGCCACCTGCGCGGCTCGGCGTGGCTGAACTTCCAGCGCATCAAGTGCGAGCAATGGTCGCTGCACAACGGGCGCTCGCACGTGGTGCTGATGGGCGACGCGGTGCACACCGCGCACTTCGCCATCGGCTCGGGCACCAAGCTCGCGCTGGAAGACGCGATCGAGCTGACGCGGCAGTTCCGCGACCTCGGCGACGAGCCCGAGCACATCCCGCAGGTGCTGGCGCGCTACCAGGAGCTGCGCGCGGTCGACGTGCTGCGGCTGCAGAACGCGGCGTGGAACGCGATGGAGTGGTTCGAGGTCGTCGGCCGCCGCTACTGCGACCAGCTCGAACCCGAGCAGTTCATGTACTCGATGCTCACGCGCTCGCAGCGCATCTCGCACGAGAACCTGCGCCTGCGCGACGCCGGCTGGCTCGAGGGCTTCGAGCGCTGGCTCGCGCAGCGCGCCTATGCGCAGGCCGGCGTCGATCCCGGCCCGCGCCTGGCGCCCGGCGTGAAGCCGCCGCCGCCGATGTTCACGCCCTACCGCGTGCGCGGCGTCACCTTGAAGAACCGCGTCGTGGTCTCGCCGATGGCGCAGTACTCGTGCACCGACGGCGTGCCGGGCGACTGGCACCTCGTGCACCTGGGCGCGCGCGCGGCCGGCGGCGCCGGCCTCGTGGTGGCCGAGATGACCTGCGTGTCGCCCGAGGGCCGCATCACGCCGCAGTGCCCGGGGCTGTACGACCCGGCGCAGCGCGACGCCTGGAAGCGCATCGTCGACTTCGTGCACGCGAACACCGACGCGAAGATCGCGATGCAGCTCGGCCACGCCGGCGCCAAGGCCTCGACCAACGCGCCGTGGAACGACGGCGGCGCCGACCGGCCGCTGCCCGCGGGCAACTGGCCGCTGATCGCGCCGTCGCCGCTGCCCTACCTCGACGGCGAGAGCGACACGCCGCGCGAGATGACGCGCGCCGACATGGACCGCGTGACGGCCGACTTCGTGCGCGCCGCGCGCTGGTCGGCCGAGGCCGGCTTCGACTGGCTCGAGCTGCACTGCGCGCACGGCTACCTGCTGTCGGCCTTCATCTCGCCGCTGACCAACCGCCGCAGCGACGAGTACGGCGGCTCGCTGGCGAACCGGCTGCGCTATCCGCTCGAGGTGTTCCGCGCGGTGCGCGCGGTGTGGCCCGACGACAAGCCGATGTCGGTGCGCATCTCGGCGCACGACTGGGCGCCCGGCGGCATCACGCCCGACGACGCGGTCGAGATCGCGAAGGCGTTCAAGGCGGCCGGCGCCGACATGATCGACTGCTCGTCGGGCCAGGTCGTCGCGCACCAGAAGCCGACCTACGGCCGCATGTACCAGACGCCGTTCGCCGATCGCATCCGCAAAGAGGCCGGCATCGCGACCATCGCGGTCGGCGCGATCAGCGAGGCCGACCACGTGAACTCCATCATCGCCGCCGGCCGCGCCGACCTGTGCGCGATCGCGCGGCCGCACCTCGCCAACCCGGCGTGGACGCTGCTCGAGGCCGCCAAGATCGGCTGGACCGACGTGCCGTGGCCGGTGCAGTACCTGTCGGGCAAGCGCCAGCTCGAGACCCTGGTGCAGCGCGAGCGCGCGCAGATCAAGGCGGGAGGCTGAGCCGATGGCGGGCACGCTCGAAGGTCGGCACGCCTTCGTCACCGGCGCGGGACGTGGCATCGGCGCGGCCATCGCGCGCGCGCTTGCCGCCGAAGGCGCCGCGCTCACCCTGGCCGGCCGCAACACCGAGGCGCTGGCCGCGCTCGCGCACGAGCTGCGCGAGCGCGAGCGCGGCGCGCGCATCGAGACCATGGCCCTCGACGTGACGAGCGCCGAGTCCGTCGAGCGCGCCTTCGCGCAGTCGCGCGTGCGGCTCGGCGACGCGACCGTGCTGGTCAACAACGCCGGCGCCGCCGAGAGCGCGCCCTTCGCGCGCACCGACGACGCGCTGTGGCAGCGCATGCTCGAGGTCAACGCCACCGGCGCGATGCGCTGCCTGCGCGCCGCGCTGCCCGGCATGCTGGCCGCCGGCTGGGGGCGCGTGGTCAACGTCGCGAGCACCGCCGGCCAGAAGGGCTACCCCTACGTGGCGGCGTACGTCGCGGCCAAGCACGCGCTGGTCGGTCTGACGCGCGCGGTCGCGCTCGAAGTGGCGACCAAGGGCATCACGGTCAACGCGGTGTGCCCCGGCTTCACCGAGACCGACCTGCTGAAGGACAGCGTCGACAACATCGTGCGCAGCACCGGCCGCAGCGAGGCCGACGCGCGCGCCGAGCTGGCGAAGTCCAACCCGCAGCGCCGCTTCGTGCAGCCCGACGAAGTGGCCGCAGCCGTGCGCTGGCTGTGCTCGCCGGCGGCGGCCTCGGTCACGGGGCAGTCGATCTCGGTCGCCGGCGGCGAGGTGATGGCATGAAGGCCGCCCGCCGCGCCGACCTGGCGCAACTGCTCGGCGACGAGGCCATCGGCGTCGAGGCGCGCGCCGCGCACGACGACCACCTCGCGCTGAAGGTGTGGCTGCGCCTGCTGGCCAGCAGCACGCAGATCGAGGACGAGATCCGCCGCCGGCTGCGCGCGCGCTTCGGCATCACCCTGGCGCGCTTCGACTACCTCGCGCAGCTGCACCGCCACCCCGACGGCATCCGCATGAACGCGCTGTCGCGCTTCCTGATGGTGACCGGCGGCAACGTCACCGGCCTCACCGACGAGCTCGAGAAGGAGGGCTACGTCACGCGCGAGGCCGACCCGGGCGATCGCCGCTCGTTCATCGTGCGGCTCACGCGCGAGGGCCGGCGCGCCTTCGAGCGCATCGCCGCGGAGCACGAGCAGTGGGTGATCGAGCTGCTCGGCAGCGTGGGCGACCCCGCGCTCGAGCGCCTGTACGACATCCTGGGCGAGCTGCGCGTCGCGCTGGCCCGGCAAGCTTCCACGACCGCCTGAACACCATGAGCCAGAAGAAGACCCTCGACCCCGCGCTGGCCGCCGGCAACCGCACGACGGCCGCCGACTACCGCGCCACGCACTTCGGCTGGAAGGTCGAGGACCGCGTCGGCACCGTCAGCCTGAACCGCCCCGAGCGCAAGAACCCCCTCACCTTCGCGAGCTACGCCGAGCTGCGCGACCTGTTCCGCCGGTTGCGCTACGCCGACGACGTGAAGGCCTTGGTGGTCACCGGCGAGGGCGGCAACTTCTGCTCGGGCGGCGACGTGCACGAGATCATCGGCCCGCTGATCGGCCTGTCGGCGCCCGACCTGCTGACCTTCACGCGCATGACCGGCGACCTCGTCACGGCGCTGCGCCACTGCCCGCAGCCCGTGGTCGCGGCGGTCGACGGCGTGTGCGCCGGCGCCGGCGCGATCGTCGCGATGGCGAGCGACCTGCGCTTCGGCACCACGCGCGCGAAGGTCGCCTTCCTGTTCAACCGCGTCGGGCTGGCCGGCTGCGACATGGGCGCCTGCGCACTGCTGCCGCGCATCGTCGGCCACGGCCGCGCGAGCGAGCTGCTGTACACCGGCCGCGTGCTGCCCGGCGAGGAAGGCCTGCAGTGGGGCTTCTTCAACCGGCTGTGCGCCCCCGAGCGCGTGCTGGAGGAGGCCACGGCGATGGCGCGCGAGCTCGCGCACGGGCCGACCTTCGCCAACGGCATCACCAAGACCATGCTGCACCAGGAGTGGGACATGGGCATCGACGCCGCCATCGAGTCCGAGGCGCAGGCGCAGGCGATCTGCATGCTGACCGAGGACTTCCGCCGCGCCTACGAGGCCTTCGTCGCGAAGGCCAAGCCGGTGTTCGAGGGCCACTGACGGAGCGCCGCGCATGAACCACGCCGAACACCTCGACTGGCCGTTCTTCGAGGCGCGCCACCGCGAGTTCGCCGTCGCGCTCGACGCCTGGGCCGCGAAGGCGCTGGCCGGCGACCACCCGGCCGACGTCGACGCGCACTGCCGCCATCTCGTGAAGGCGCTCGGCGCGGCCGGCTGGCTGCGCCACGCGGTGGCCGGGCGCGAGTTCGGCGGCGCCGGCGACGCGATCGACACGCGCACCCTCTGCCTCGCGCGCGAAACGCTGGCGCGCCACGACGGACTGGCCGACTTCGCGTTCGCGATGCAGGGCCTCGGCTCCGGCGCGATCTCGCTGGACGGCACGCCGGCGCAGAAGGCGCGCTACCTCGCGCGCGTGGCCGCCGGCGAGGCGATCGCGGCGTTCGCGCTGTCCGAGCCCGATGCCGGTTCCGACGTGGCCGCGATGCGCTGCGCGGCGCGCGAGGACGGCGACGCGATCGTGCTCGACGGCGAGAAGACCTGGATCTCCAACGGCGGCATCGCCGACTTCTACGTGGTGTTCGCGCGCGAGGGCGACGCGCCCGGCGCGCGCGGCATCTCCGCCTTCGTGGTCGACGCCGGCACGCCGGGCTTCACGATCGCCGAGCGCATCGACGTGATCGCGCCGCATCCGCTGGCGCGGCTGCGCTTCGCGAACTGCCGCATCCCGGCCTCGCAGCGGCTGGGCGCGCCGCAGCAGGGCTTCAAGCTCGCGATGCGCACGCTGGACATCTTCCGCACCAGCGTGGCGGCGGCGGCGCTCGGCTTCGCGCGACGCGCGCAGCACGAGGCGCTGCAGCGCGCCACCACGCGCCGCATGTTCAACGGCGTGCTGGCCGACCAGCCGCTGGCGCAGGCCAAGCTCGCCGAGATGGCGGTGACGGTCGATGCCGCCGCGCTGCTGACCTACCGCGCCGCGTGGCAGCGCGACCGCGGCCGCAACGTCACGCGCGAGGCCGCGATGGCCAAGCTCGCGGCCACCGAGGGCGCGCAGCAGGTGATCGACGCGGCGCTGCAGCTGCACGGCGGCCTCGGCGTGAAGAGCGGCGAGGTGGTCGAGCGCCTGTACCGCGAGATCCGCGCGCTGCGCATCTACGAAGGCGCCAGCGAGGTGCAGCAGCTCATCATCGCGCGCGAGCTGCTGCGCGGCCTGGCCTGACCGTACCGCGAGGCGAGTCCCCATGAGCCACACCGCCCACGTCGACACCTTCATCCGCGACCGGCTGCCCGCGCCCGAGGCGCAGCCCGAGTTCGTGTTCGACCTGCCCGAGCTGCGCTTCGGCCCGCGGCTCAACGCCGCGCACGCGCTGCTGGACCGCTGGGTCGAGCAAGGCGACGGCGCGCGCCGCTGCATCGTCGGGCCCGGCGTGCAGTGGAGCTACGCCGAGCTGCAGGCGCAGGCGCAGCGCATCGCGCGCGTGCTGGTCGAGGACCTCGGCCTCGTGCCGGGCCAGCGCGTGCTGCTGCGCGCGCCGAACAACCCGATGCTCGCGGCCTGCTGGTTCGCGGTGGTCAAGGCCGGCGGCATCGTGGTCGGCACGATGCCGCTGCTGCGCGCCAAGGAGCTCAAGGTCATCGTCGAGCGCGCACAGGTGACGCACGCGCTGTGGAAAGACGCGACCGGCATCGAGATCATCGACGGCATCGGCTCGACC
>CAZFET010000092.1:9412-11602 GCA_964517545.1 uncultured Burkholderiaceae bacterium | reverse complement strand
GCCGGCCGGGTTGCTCTTGTTGAAATGCTCGGCCATGAACTGGAAGCTCTTGATCATGTTCTGGCCGACCGGCGCCATCAGGCCGGTCAGCGGATCGATCCAGGCCACCTTGACCGTCTCGCCCTTCTGCGCGAAGGCGACGCCCGCATTCAGCGCCAGCGCCGCACCGACGGACAGGCCGAACAGACGTCTCGTGAACTTCATGGCGATCTCCTGCGCAAAAGCGGTTGAACTGAGCCCGTGAACGGTAGCGGATGCGCCCGCACTCGGGATTCAGGGACTACCCCGAACGCCTGTCGCGCGCGGGACAGCAGCGCGCTCGCGGCCGCCCGGCCCGGCCCCGCTCAGGCGGTGGGCAGCCGGTGGTCCTTGAACTGCTCGCGCAGCTTGAGCTTCTGGATCTTGCCGGTGGCGGTGTGCGGGATCTCGTCGACGAACACCACGTCGTCGGGGATCTGCCACTTGGCGATGCGCCCCTCGTAGAAGCCGAGCAGCTCGTCGCGGCTGACGGTCGCGCCGGGCTTTCGCACCACCACCAGCAGCGGCCGCTCGTCCCACTTGGGGTGGCGGCACGCGATGGCCGCCGCCTCGTGCACCGCGGGGTGCGCCATCGCGATGTTCTCGAGGTCGATCGAGCTGATCCACTCGCCGCCGGACTTGATGACGTCCTTGCTGCGGTCGGTGATCTGCATGTAGGCGTCGGCGTCGATCGTGGCCACGTCGCCGGTGGGGAACCAGCGCCCGCGGCCCTGCACGTCGAGCAGCGGCGACTCGTCGCGGCCGAAGTAGCCGTCGATGACCCACGGTCCGCGCACGACCAGGTTGCCGGAGGCCTGCCCGTCCCACGGCAGCGGCCGGCCGTCGTCGCCGACGATCTCCATGTCGATGCCGTAGATCACCTTGCCCTGCTTCTCGAGGATGCGCTGCCGAGCGTCGGCCGGCAGCTTGGCGTGCTTGGCCTTGAGCTTGGACAGCGTGCCCAGCGGCGAGAGCTCGGTCATGCCCCAGGCGTGGATGACCTCGACGCCGTAGTCCTCCTGCAGCGTCTTCATCATCGCCGGCGGGCAGGCGGAGCCGCCGATGACCGTGCGGCGGAAGCTGCTGAACTTCAGCCCGTTCTGCTTCACGTGGGTGAGCAGGCCGAGCCAGACGGTCGGCACGCCGGCGCTGTAGTTCACCTGCTCGGCTTCGAACAGCTCGTACAGGCTCTTGCCGTCGAGGTGCGGCCCGGGCATCACGAGCTTGCAGCCCACCAGCGCCGCCGCGTACGGAATGCCCCAGGCGTTGACGTGGAACATCGGCACCACCGGCAGCACCACGTCCTTGGCCGACATCGCCATCGCGTCGGGCAGCGACGCGCCGTAGGCGTGCAGGATGGTCGAGCGATGGCTGTAGACCGCGCCCTTCGGGTGGCCGGTCGTGCCCGACGTGTAGCAGATGCTCGACGCGCAGTTCTCGTCGAACTCCGGCCAGTCGTAGTCGCCCGACTCGGCGGCCAGCAGGTCCTCGTAGCTGAGCAGGTCCGGGATCGAGGTCTGCGCCGGCATGTGCGCGCGATCGGCCAGCAGCACGTAGTGCTTCACGGTCGACAGCTGCGGGCGCAGCTTCTCCACCAGCGGCAGGAAGGTCGCGTCGAAGCACAGCACCTTGTCGGCCGCGTCGTTGGCGATCCAGGCGATCTGCTCCGGGAACAGGCGCGGATTGATCGTGTGGCACACGCGCTGCGAGCCCGACACCGCGTAGTAGATCTCGAGGTGCCGGTGGCCGTTCCAGGCCAGGGTGCCGACGCGATCGCCCGGCGCGCAGCCCAGCCGGGCGAAGGCCTGCGCGGCCTTGCGCGCGCGCAGCTCGACCTCGGCCCAGGTGGTGCGGTGCAGGTCGCCCTCGACCCGCTTGCTGACGATCTCGGTGTCGCCGTGATGGCGCGCCGCGTGCGTGATCAGCGACGAGATCAGCAGCGGCATCTGCATCATGCGGCCCATCAGTACGGCCATGTGTCGTGCTCCATCGTTCTCTCGGGATGGCGGGATCATAGAAACCGCCCGAAAGTGCCCCCGCCTGCGGTTTACCCCTAGTCGCCGCCCGAACGCACGCCGTCGATAGACTGCCGCGCATGAACGCCGTGCTCGAGCCCGCCGCGGGCGCCACGCCTTCGCCGTCGTGGCGCAACCGCTTCGCGTCGCTCGGCGA
>CAZFET010000092.1:7972-9402 GCA_964517545.1 uncultured Burkholderiaceae bacterium | reverse complement strand
TTTTCCGACGAAATGATGCAAGTTCAGCGCCGGGGCCTGACAGGCTAGACGTTGAATTCCGCTCAAGTAAAGCGAGGAAAGCCGCCATGTCCCTCATCCCAACCCTCCCGCGCTCCGACGCCCGCTCTCTCGCCGCGATCGGCCTCGACGCGCCCGGCGCGCTCGAGGCGTTCTCGGGCGGCGCGCCCTGGCCCGGCATGCAGCCGCTGGCCAGCGTGTACAGCGGCCACCAGTTCGGCGTGTGGGCCGGCCAGCTCGGCGACGGCCGCGCGCTGTGGCTGGGCGAGGTCGAGTCGCCGTCGGGCCCGATGGAACTGCAGCTCAAGGGCAGCGGCCTCACGCCCTACTCGCGCATGGGCGACGGCCGCGCGGTGCTGCGCTCGTCGATCCGCGAATTCCTGTGTTCCGAGGCGATGCACCACCTCGGCATCCCGACCACGCGCGCGCTGTGCGTCACGGGCTCCGCGCTGCCGGTGCGGCGCGAGACCCTCGAGACGGCGGCCGTCGTCACCCGCGTGTCGCCGAGCTTCATCCGCTTCGGCCACTTCGAGCACTTCGCGCACACCGCGGCCGACCGCGCGGCGCTGCAGCGGCTGCTGGACTTCACGATCGACCACTACGCGCCCGAGTGCCGCGACGCACGCGAGCCGGCGGCCGCGCTGCTCGAGTGGGTGGCGCGCCGCACCGCCCGGCTGCTCGCGCAGTGGCAGGCCGTGGGCTTCTGCCACGGCGTCATGAACACCGACAACATGTCGATCCTCGGCCTCACGATCGACTACGGCCCGTTCGGCTTCATGGACGGCTTCGATCCCGGGCACGTCTGCAACCACTCCGACCACCAGGGCCGCTACGCCTACGCGCGACAACCCAACGTGGCGCTGTGGAACCTGCATGCGCTGGCGCAGGCGCTGCTGCCGCTGCTGGTGCCCGAAGGCGCCGACACGGCCGCGGCCGACGCGGCCGGCGAGCGGCTGCTCGAGGCGCTGGAGCCGTACCGCGAGGTGTTCCCGCGCGAGCTGCAGTCGCGCATGGCGGCCAAGCTCGGGCTCGCCACGCAGCGCGACGGCGACCGCGAACTGATCGACGACCTGCTGCGCCTGATGGCCGCCGAGCACGCCGACTTCACGCTCGGCTTCCGCGCGCTGGCCGGCCTGCGCACGGCCGACGGCGCCGACCACGCGGCGGTGCGCGACCCGTTCGTCGACCGCGCGGCCTTCGACGCCTGGGCCGCGCGCTACATCGGGCGCCTGCGCGCCGAAGGCAGCGTCGACGAGGAGCGCGCGCAGCGCATGAACCGCGTGAACCCGAAGTTCGTGCTGCGCAACCATCTCGCGCAGGCGGCCATCGAACGCGCGCAGCGCGGCGACTTCTCGGAGGTCGAGCGCCTGCTGAAAGTTCTGCAGCGGCCGTTCGACGAACAGCCCGAGCAC
>CAZFET010000092.1:0-7962 GCA_964517545.1 uncultured Burkholderiaceae bacterium | reverse complement strand
GACTACGAAGTCAAGAAGTCCGACGCCGAGTGGCGTGCGCAGCTCGACGCGCTGCAGTACCAGGTGACGCGCCACGCGGCCACCGAGCGGCCGTTCACCGGCAAGTACTGGGACCACTGGGAGCGTGGCCGGTACAAGTGCGTGGGCTGCGGCGCCGAGCTGTTCGACTCGTCGACCAAGTTCGACGCCGGATGCGGCTGGCCGAGCTTCTGGGAGCAGCTGCGCGACGACGCGATCGAGCGCGTGCCGGATCACAGCCACGGCATGGTGCGCATCGAGGTGCGCTGCCGGCGCTGCGGCGCACACCTCGGCCACGTGTTCGACGACGGCCCGGCGCCGACCGGCGAGCGCTACTGCATCAACTCGGCTTCGATAGACTTCGAGCCCAAGCCCTGAGCGCCGGCCCGCGTCGCCGCGCCCCGGCCGAGCCCGCACGACGCCGCCGTCTCCCCCGATGAAGCTCCTGTTCGACTTCCTGCCGATCATCCTGTTCTTCGGCGCCTTCAAGTACGCCGAGTCGCAGCGCGACTGGGCCGCTGCCTTCGCGACCGACCACTTCGGCTTCATGGTGAGCGGCGGTATCGTCGGGCCGAACGAGGCGCCGGTGCTGCTGGCCACCCTCGTGGTGATCGTCGCGACGCTGGCGCAGGTGGGCTGGCTGCTGATGCGCGGGCGCAAGGTCGACCTGATGCTGTGGGTGAGTCTCGCGCTGGTGGTGGTGCTGGGCGGCGCCACCGTGTGGTTCCACAACGAGACCTTCATCAAGTGGAAGCCCAGCGTGCTGTACTGGGCGATGGGTGTCGCGTTCTGGCTGAGCCAGCTCGTGTTCCGCAAGAACCTGCTGCGCGCGCTGATCGGCGACCAGCTCGAGCTGCCCGACGCGGTGTGGCACCGCCTGAACTTCGCGTGGATCGCCTTCTTCGCGATGATGGGCCTGCTGAACCTGATCGTGGCCTACAGCTTCTCGACCGACACCTGGGTCAACTTCAAGCTCTTCGGCGGCATCGGGCTGATGCTGCTGTTCACGCTCGGCCAGGGCCTGTACCTGAGCCGCTACCTGCCCGACGAGGCGCCCGACAAGGCGCAGCGCCAGCCGTGACGCTCGGGGTCGCCGCGATGGACGCGCCCGCCGTGAGCGCCGCCGACGTCGAGCGCCTGCTGCGCGAACGGCTCGCGCCGCAGCGGCTCGAAGTCGTCGACGACAGCCAGCGCCACGCGGGCCACGCCGGCGCCCGCGAAGGTCGCCATTTCAGCGTGCTGGTGGTCAGCGAGCGCTTCGCCGGACTGGCCCGCGTGGCGCGGCATCGCCTCGTGTATGATGCCCTCGGCCCGCTGATGAAGCGCGGCATCCACGCGCTGGCCGTCGACGCCCGCGCCCCCGGCGAGACACGCTGACCGCACGGTCGCCCGGCATCGCCAACGCCCCACCGGCCCCGAGTTCCCGCCCGTCCCCAGTCCCCGGTTCCTGAAAGGCCCGACCCATGATGAAGAAGCTGACGTTCGTCGCGCTGGCATGCGCCGCCGTGTTCCCGCTGGCCGCCGCCGCGCAGAACATCGCGATCGTCAACGGCAAGCCCGTGCCCAAGGCGCGCGTCGACGCGCTGATGCAGCAGGTGTCGCGCAGCGGCCAGCAGCTGCCGCCGGACATCGAGACGCGCGTCAAGGACGAGGTGGTGATGCGCGAGATCTACATGCAGGAGGCCGAGAAGCGCGGCCTCGCCGGCTCGGCCGAGTACAAGCAGCAGATGGAGATGGCGCGCCAGCAGATCCTGATCGGCGTGCTGTTCGAGGACTACCGCAAGAAGAACCCGGTCACCGACGCCGACGCCAAGGCCGAGTACGAGAAGTTCAAGGCCGCCAACAGCGGCACCGAGTACCGCGCCCGCCACATCCTGGTCGAGAAGGAAGAGGAAGCCAAGGCGCTGATCAAGCAGATCAACGGTGGCGCGAAGTTCGAGGACGTGGCCAGGAAGAGCTCGAAGGATCAGGGCTCCGCGGCCAACGGCGGCGACCTCGACTACGCGGCGCCGGGCTCCTACGTGCCCGAGTTCAGCCAGGCGATGGTCAAGCTCAAGAAGGGCGAGATGACCGCCGAGCCGGTCAAGAGCCAGTTCGGCTGGCACATCATCAAGCTCGAGGACTCGCGCGAGGCGCAGTTCCCGCCGTTCGAGGAAGTCAAGCCGCAGATCCAGCAGCGCCTGCAGCAGCAGAAGCTCGCCGCCTTCCGCGACGAGATGAAGTCCAAGGCCAAGACCGACTACAAGTTCACGACGCAGTAAGCACCGCGTCGGCGGCCGGCGCCGCCACGATCCGGCCCGCCTCGAGCCGGATCTGGCGGTCGCAGCGCGCCGCGATGCCGCGGTCGTGCGTCACCAGCAGCAAGGTGGTGCCGGCCTCGCGGTTGAGGTCGAACATCAGCTGCATCACGCGCTCGCCGGTGGCGAAGTCGAGGCTGCCCGTGGGCTCGTCGGCCAGCAGCACCTCGGGCTTCACGACGAAGGCGCGCGCCAGCGCCACGCGCTGCTGCTCGCCGCCGGACAGCACGCGCGGATAGTGCGACAGGCGCTCGCCGAGCCCCACGCGCTGCAGCATCTCGGTGGCGTGCGCGCGCGCGTCGGCGCGGCCGAGCAGCTCCAGCGGCAGCATCAAGTTCTCCAGCGCCGTCAGGTTGCCGAGTAGCTGGAAGCTCTGGAACACGAAGCCGAGCTTCTCGGCGCGCATCGCGGCGCGTGCGTCCTCGTCCAGTGCGAAGAGGTCCTGACCGTCGAGGCGCACCGTGCCCGACGTGGGCACGTCGAGGCCGGCCACGATGGCCAGCAAGGTGCTCTTGCCCGAGCCGGACGCGCCGACGATGGCGGCCGACTCGCGCGGCGCGAGACTGAACTCGATGTCGTGGAGAATGGTCAACACGCCTCCCGCATCCTGGACCTGCTTGGTGACGCGATCGACGGAGATGATGGATTCCGGCATGAAGGCTCTTGGTTCGAGGCGCCTGTCGCGGCGCGCGCTGCACTGTAGCCTGCTCGCGCTGGCGGTCGCGGCGCTGCTCCCGGCAACCGCCCGTGCCGCCGGGACTTCACGCACCATCCTCGTGGTCGGCGACAGCCTGTCGGCCGAATACGGCATCCCGCGCGGCAGCGGCTGGGTCGCGCTGCTCGAGCGACGGCTGCAGCAGGAGAAGATCGCGGCCACGGTGGTCAACGCCAGCATCAGCGGCGACACCACGTCGGGCGGGCGCTCGCGGCTGCCCGCCCTGCTCGAGCAGCACCGGCCGACCCACGTGATCGTCGAGCTCGGCGGCAACGACGCGCTGCGCGGCCTGCCGCTCGCGATGACGCAGGCCAACCTGGTGGCGATGGTGCGCGCCGCCAAGACCGCCGGCGCGAAGGTCCTGCTGGCCGGCATGCAGGTGCCGCCCAACTACGGCCGCAGCTACGGCGAGCAGTTCGCCGCGCTGTTCGAGCGCGTCGCGAAGGACGAAGGCATCGCGCTCGTGCCCTTCCTGCTCAAGGGCGTGGCCGACGGACCGAACGCCGAGGCGATGTTCCAGGCCGACCGCATCCACCCGCTGCCGCAGGCCCACCCGGTGATCCTGGGCAACGTGTGGCCGGTGCTGCGGCCGCTGCTGCGCTGACCTCGGGCGTCGGCCCGTGCGGTCGGCGGAGCGCCGCAGGCCCCGCTACGATCGTCGTGCGGTGCGAGCAGACCGGCATCGGGTATGTTGCGCCTGCCATGGCCATGTCACGGAGGGAGACATGAGCAGTCATGCAGTACCCACGGCAGCCGACCTGCCCCCGCCATGGGACGGCTAGATCGACACGAGCGACGCCTTCCTCGAAGCCACGCGCGAGATGGTGCACGCCGACCCGGCGCTGCTGCTGGCGGTCAGCGCGAAGGCGCACGCGCAGGCAATGGCACGCGAGGACTGGGCCGGCGCCGCGCGCGCGGTGGCGCGTCGCGCCAGCGCCGAGCAGGCGCTCGGCATGGCGAGCGCCGACGCGTCGTGGGAGGAGGCCGACGCGCTGGTCGAACGATCCGGCGACACGCTGCTGCGTTTGCGGGCGCTCGTCTCCAAGACCGCTACCCTCTCCATGGCCGGTCGGTATGCCGATTCGCTGGCGTTGTGCCAGCAGGCGCTGGACGAGGTGCTGGCCATCGGCAAGGTGGAGACGCTCCGGTCCCTGCTGCTCAACATGGCGGTCACGCTGTGCTACATCGATGAGCCTCAGCTGGCCCTCGAATGCCTGGAGGAACGACGCCGACTGCTGCCGAGCGATGGCCCGCTGTCGTTCGTACTGCAGGCCGAGACCGACTGCAACGTCGCCTGGGCGTGGCTGAGCATCGCCAGGCGCGGTGCCGAAGAGGGCGAGACCGGGACACGCGAGGTCGCATTGCGCGCGGCGCTGGAAGCCGCACGGCGGGGATACGAGGCGGCTGGCAAGCTCCGCAATCCGGAGCTTCTGATGGCGACGGCGACGGCGCTCGTGGATGCGCTCTTGGCGGCCGGCCGCGTGGCGGAGGCCCGCGGCGTCGCCGTCGAGCTCGCGTCCGCCATGCCCCCGCACAGCGAGTACCTTCGCGCCGAGGTGACCATGATCGACGTGACCATCGGGCTGCAAGAAGGGGCGGATGCGCGGAGCCTCGTGCAGAAGCTTCGCGGCATCGAGTCACTGCATCACCGCGAGTTCGAGGTCGGGCCGACGCGAGAAAAGCTCCTGTCCTGCATGTCGACGGCCCTGGAGCGCAGCGGCGACTTCGAGGAAGCCCTGCGCTACCTCAGGCTGCACGCAGACGAGTGGGCGCGCAGGCGCAGCATCGAGGCACGCGAGCGCGCGCGGGCGATGCGCCAGGCCATGATCGCCCTGCGCCAGGAGTCGGTCGAGTTCCTGATGCACGACCTGCGAAGCCCGCTGGCCGCGGCGATGCAGCAGATCGACTCGGCCTTGCTCGAGGCGCCGCCGCCGCAGTGGGCGGCGCACCTTCGGACCATCGCGGTCGGCGTCGGGCGCGCGATCACCGCGGCCGAGCAGACGCTCGGCATCCTGCGCGCCGAGCACGTGCCGCAGGAGCAACTGGTGCCGGTCGATCTCACCGAGCTGGCGGACGACGTCTGCGAACAACTGGCGCCGGCGCCCGGCGCATCGAAAGGCGTGTCGCGCGAGCTGAACGCTCGCGTGACGGTCCGCGGCGAGCGTTCATTGCTGGCGCGCGCGCTCGCCAATCTCGTCGGCAACGCACTGGAGCACACCCGGCCCGGTTCGCGTGTGGTGGTGCGCGTCGAACGAGTCGACGACGACGCCGTGCTGTCCGTCCACGACCACGGACCGGGCCTCGAACCGTCGATGCGCGCACGGCTGTTCCGGCGCTACTCCACCGGTCGCGCCAAGGACGGCCACGGGCTGGGCCTCGCGCTCGTGGCCCGCGTCGCGCGCGTGCACGGCGCCCGCATCGCCGTCGACAGCGAGGCCGGCCTCGGCACGCGGATCACGCTGCGGTTCAAGGCGCTCGATCCGCCGGCCGCATGAAGCCTACGCCCGTTCAGCGCTCGCGCTGCGCGGGGCCGCGCCACTCGCGCTGAGCGCCGCCGCGCGGCCCGCCGTCGTCGCCCTGCGGGCCCTGCTGGCGGCGCTCGTGGGCCTCGCGTGCGGCCTGCGGCGGCGGCACCACGGCGCGCGGCGGCTCGACCACGCGGGCCTGCGGCGGCATCGGCATCACGGGCGGCTGCGGCGTCGGCATCACGGGCGGTGCGACGCGTGCAGGCTCGCCCCGCGAGTGCCCGGGCGGGCGGCCGTTGCCGCGGTCGCCTCCACGATCGCCTCCACGATCGTCATCGCGCATCACCGGCGCACGCGGCGCAGGCTGCACAGGCACCGCCGCCGGCGGCACGGGCGTGAGCTGCGGACGCGCGGGCTGCACCGGTGGCGCGGGCTGCGCCGGCGGCAGCGGCACCATCGGCTGCGCCGGCGCGGCCATCGGCCGGCCGTCGTCGCGCGGACGACCTCCGCGCGACTCGGTCACGGCCGGCCGTCCCGGCGGCGGCGGCACGACCTCGCGCGCGACACCCACCTGCTGCGGCTCGCGGGCCCGCGGCGATGCGCCGCCACCGTCGGACTCCACGCGCGCGGCGCGCGGCGGCGCGGTGACCGGCGCGGCCGTGCTCACCGGCGCGCGCGCCACCTCCTGCACCATGCGCGGATCGACGAAGCGCGACACCGGCTGGCGCGACGTGATCACGTTGGCCGGCACCACCGTCAGTGCCCCCGGCACGTTGCGGTTCACGAACTGCTCGCCGCGCGACGACATCGTGGGCGGGTGCTGGATGACGGTGCCCACGTTCGGCACGTGCGGATGGTTGAGGTTGCGCACGTAGCCGTGACTCACGCGGTAGCCCGGCACGTAGACCTCGCGCGGGCCGAGCGGGAACCAGCCGACCGGCGGATGGCGCGAGCCGATCTGCACCGACACGCTGACGCCGGGCGAGCCGATCCAGGCCACCAGCGCCGGCGCGTACACCGGCCGCGCCACCCAGCGTCCCGGCGCCCACGCCCAGCGCGAGCCGTACCAGACCCAGCGGCCGTAGTGGAACGGCGCGAAGCCCCACGGCGCGTCGTCCACCCAGGTCCAGCCCCAGGGCGCCACCCAGGCCCAGTGGCCGTAGCGATACGGCGCCCAGCCCGGCGCGACGCGGTACGGCATCCACAGCGCACCGTACTCGTCGCTGTGCTGCCACTGGCCGTGGCGGTCGAGATCCTCGGCGCCGGTCATCTCGGGCGAGACGTAGCGGTGCGACGCGCTGCGCTCGTCGCGCCAGTCGTCGGCGATCGCCCAGTCGGCGAAGCGGTCGCGCGCCGGCTGGTGCGTGGTGTAGTGCGTGCGGCCCGACTCGCGCCAGAACTCGGCGCTGCGGCCCGCGTCGACGTCGTACTGGCTGTCGTCGGCCAGGAAGCGCAACGCGCCGCTCCACGCGGTGGCGGTGCTCGACTCGTCGCGCTTGTCGATGCGGTAGTGGCCGCCCTTGACCGGCACGAAGCGGCCGTCGGCGGTGAGCACCTGCACGTCGCCGGCCGCGTCGCGCGAGCGCAGGCGCAGCGCCACGCTGCCGCGATGCAGGTGCAGGCGGATCGCCTCGTCGTCGAGGCGCTCGATCTCGACCTCGGTGTTCTCGGCCAGGCGCCACGCGGTGGAGCCCACCCGCACCTCGAGCCGTGCGTCGCGCTCGGTGGCCAGGCGGTCGCCGCTGGTCACCGGGCGGTTGCGCACGGCGGTGATCCACTCGCCGGACATGTCGTCGTACAGCCAGACCTGGCCCTGCAGCTCGGCGATGCGGCCGACGCGGCCGGGCGGGTCGGCGAGGGCCGGCGCCACGAGCAGCAGCGCACCCAGCAGGGCGATCAGGGCGGTGAAGGCGGCGCGGCGCCAGCCGTGGGCGATGGACATGACGACTCTCCGAGTCGGCCCCGCAACTCGTGCGCCGGGCCGTGTCCGACGCAACGTTCTACCCCGCCCGTCCGCTGACCTGCCGAAACAAGCGGTAATGGGCACGTCGGGGCCGGGCGCCGGCCTTGCTGCGGCGCAGCGCCGTCAGTCGTCGGCCGTCGCGTCGAGGTCGGGGAACAGCACCTCGGTGAAGCCGAGCTTCGTGAGATCGCGCATGCGCGTGGGGTACAGGCGGCCGATCAGGTGGTCGCACTCGTGCTGCACCACGCGCGCGTGGAAGCCGTCGGCCTCGCGCTCGATCGGGCGACCCGCCGGGTCGAAGCCGCGATAGCGGATGCGCGCGAAGCGCGGCACCAGCCCGCGCAGCCCGGGCACCGACAGGCAGCCTTCCCAGCCCTCCTCCTCGGTGTCGGTGAGCGGCTCGATCGTCGGGTTGATCAGCACCGTGCGCGGCACGGGCGGCGCGTCGGGATAGCGGCGGTTGCGCTCGAAGCCGAAGATCACCAGCTGCAGGTCGACGCCGAT
>CAZFET010000091.1:9399-11663 GCA_964517545.1 uncultured Burkholderiaceae bacterium | reverse complement strand
AGCGCCGACCTCACTGCCGCGGCGGCCGTCAAGGTGACTTGGCCGGACGCTTACGCATCGACGGCGTGGGCCATCGCATCACCGGCGACCGTACGCTCAACCGCAACCGGGGGATCGGCTGGGACATGGTGCACCTGGCCATCGACGATCACTCTCGGGTGAGCTTCGCCCTCATCAAGCCCGACGAGCGTGGCGAGAACTGCGCGCAGTTCCTGCGCGAGGCAGTGGCCTACTACGCCAGCCTGGGTGTACGCATCGACCGCGTCATGACCGACAACGGCTGCGGCTACGTCTCCAGGGCGTTCCGCGCCGCCTGCATCGAACTGGGCATCCGACACGTGCGAACACGCCCGTACACGCCCAAGACCAACGGCAAGGCCGAGCGCTTCGTGCAGACCAGCTTGCGCGAGTGGGCCTACGCCCAGCCCTACACCAGCTCAGCGCAGCGCGAAGCCGCCTTGCAGCCCTTCGTGCACCGCTACAACTGGCATCGGCCACACTCCGCTCTGAACCGCCAGCCGCCCATGAGCCGCATCCCGGCCATGAGCAACCTCTTGGAACTCAACAGCTAGCCTAGCGGCGTCATCGGGAACTGGTTGCGCATGGTGACCCATATCCGCCACTCGGCCTCCGGAGCACTCTGTGGCCTTGCGTCGCTGAACAGCAACTCGTGCAGACACCCCCACAGATGTGCAATTTCATGGAACGTGTCATCAATGTCGTCTGGCGAGAAGTAGTAGCTGAGCCACACTCCTTCTCGCCACGAGGTCACGGCAAGGCGCTCTTCCAGTTCCGCCCGTTTCTCGTCTACAACGCTCACGCGAAGCATTGGCCGCATCTGTCCATGGACAAGGAAGTTGCGTTGCCAATGCTGCTGTGACAGGCGGACCAAGTATTCGCGAAAGAGTGCAGCGATTGCCGGTAGGCGCTGCTCCAGACGAGACGTAAAAGCATGCAGCCGATCGAGGAGCTCCCTGAAGCCGATGCGCGCAGTGGTCTTTGGATCGATCTGCAACATTCGCTCTAGATCTGGGAGAGCACGGCGCAACTCTGTGTCCATCCAAGCAAAGGTCAGGACCACTTTTCCGACCTCTGCGGCGTAGCTCTCTGGGATCCATGGACACCTAGATGGCGACTTCCTCTTCGCTGGATTCGTTCCGAGAATCTTCACAGCGCGCGTGCGTAGTGTCCGGCGTTGCGGCCGGCCTTGAGCGACAGCGGCTCGGCGCAGTGCCTTCTGTTCAGAGATGCGCCGGATCTGCCGCTCTCTCGCTTGTCTACTCGGCTTCATGGGCGTTTACTGGCGACGCCGCCGCAGTTGAGACGCGCTCAAGCTCACGGCAACAAACGTGACCTGTCGATCGGTCGACTCATTCGCGAACGAACGGTAAAGACGCTGGCGGAAGCGGTGGGATTCGAACCCACGAACGGTTGCCCGTTGCCGGTTTTCAAGACCGGTGCCTTCAACCACTCGGCCACGCTTCCGTGCACGGGATTCTGCCGGTTTTGCCTGCGTTCACGTCGCGGTGCGACGCTTTCCGCGGTGCGCGACCGCAACGCGATCCGTTCGAGCTGAGCAACATCGGCCGAACGGCGATCGAGGTGTCGTCGGTTTCCGGAATGCTCAGTTGCCACCCGGCCGCTGCGCCTGGTCGCACGCGACCTGCACGATCTCGCGGCGCCCGCCGTCGACGCGAGCGGCGGTGAGCGTGCCGCCCCACACGCAGCCGGTGTCCAGCGCGAGCAGATCGGGCCGCTGCACGAGGCCGAGCGTGCTCCAGTGGCCGAAGGCGATCGGCACGCCGGCCGTGCGGCGGCCGGGCACGTCGAACCAGGGCATGTAGCCGGGCGGCGCGGCGGCGCTGCCGTCCTTGGTGCGGAACTCCATCGTGCCGTCGGCCGCGCAGAAGCGGATGCGCGTGAGCGCATTGATGACGCAGCGCCAGCGGTCGGGGCCGACCAGGTCGTCGCGCCAGCGTGCGGGTTCGTTGCCGTACATGCGCTCGAGCACGCCGCGCAGGTCGGGGCCGGCGAGCAGCGTGCTCACCTCGCGCGCGAGCGCCAGCGTGTCGTCGGCGCTCCACTGCGGCACGACTCCGGCGTGCACGCACAGCCAGTCGCCGAACCGTGCGGCCAGCGGGCGCGCGCGCAGCCAGTCGAGCCACGCGGCGCGCTGCGGCGACGCGAGCACGTCGCCGAAGCTGTCGCTGCGATGCGCGGGCCGCACACCCTCGGCCACCGCGAGCAGGTGCAGGTCGTGGTTG
>CAZFET010000091.1:8767-9345 GCA_964517545.1 uncultured Burkholderiaceae bacterium | reverse complement strand
TCAAGGAGGGCGACAGCCCCTTCATCGTCTACCGGCAGGCGATCGAGCGCGTCGCAGCAGCCCTGCACGTCGCCGACGAGATAGTCCATGCGGCGATTCTGCTACGCTGGCGAGCCCCATCCGACTCTTGTGCGCGCGCCGCGCGCACGCCGCATGGACGTCGCGCTTCTCGTCTTCCTGATCCTGCTCAACGGCGTGTTCGCCATGTCCGAGATGGCGCTCACCGCGGCGCGCAAGGCGCGGCTGCAGGTGATGCACGAGGCCGGCGAGTCCGGCGCGAACGCGATAGCGGAGGCGGAGAAAAAGCCGCTCGCCGTCAGGTTCGCCGGGCAACTCACGCACTTCCTTGCCCTGCTCCTCTGGGCGGCGGCAGGCCTTGCGTTTCTTTCGGAGTACCTGCACCCGGGCGAGGGTATGCTGGTCCTCGGCTTTGCGATAGTGGGGGTCATCATCATAAACGCTGTCTTCACTTTCGTGCAGGAGTACAGGGCGGAGCGCGCGCTTGAGGCCTTGATGGGGCTTTTACCCTTTCGCGCGAAGGCTCTCCGCGAGGGCGCAATCAAGGATATTGACGCCGC
>CAZFET010000091.1:0-8757 GCA_964517545.1 uncultured Burkholderiaceae bacterium | reverse complement strand
AAGGCGCGGCTGCAGGTGATGCACAAGGCCGGCGAGTCCGGCGCGAACGCCGCGCTCGAGCTGCACGACAACCCGACCAAGTGGCTCTCCACGGTGCAGATCGGCATCACGTCGATCGGCGTCCTCAACGGCATCGTCGGCGAGGCCGCGTTCTCCGCGCCGCTGGCGGCCTGGCTCACGCAGGTGCTGCCGATGATCGGCCCGCGCGCCGCGCAGATCAGCGCCACCGGGCTGGTGGTGGTGATCATCACCTTCCTCACCATCGTGCTCGGCGAGCTGGTGCCCAAGCGCATCGGCCAGATGTTCCCCGAGACCATCGCGCGGCTGGTGGCGCAGCCGATGAACTGGCTGAGCACCGCGACGCGACCCTTCGTCGCGCTGCTGTCGATGAGCACGCAGACCATCCTGCGCGTGCTGGGCCTGCGCGACCTGCCGTCGCGCAGCGTGACGGAGGAGGAGATCGCGGCGCAGCTCGAGGAAGGCGTCGACGCCGGCATCATCGAGGAACAGGAGCACCAGATGGTGCGCAACGTGTTCCGCCTCGACGAGCGGCAGATCGGCTCGATGATGATCCCGCGCGCCGAGATCACCTGGCTCGATGCCGACGCGCCGGCCGAGGACGTGCTGCGCGTGATCGGCGAGCACGGCCACTCGCGCTACCCGGTGTGCCGCGGCGGGCTGGAAGACGTGCTCGGCGTGGTGAGCGCGCAGGCGTTGCTGCAGCAGTCGCTGCGCGGCCAGCCGCTGTCGCTCACCGAGGGGCTGCAGCCGCCGGTGTTCGTGCCCGAGACGCTGTCGGGCATGGAGCTGCTGGAGCACTTCCGCGTGTCGAGCGCCGAGCTCGTGTTCGTGGTCGACGAGTACGGCGAGGTGCAGGGCGTCATCACCGTGCGCGACGTGCTGGAGGCGATCACCGGCGAGTTCACGACGCCGGCCGACGGCGATGCCTGGGCGGTGCAGCGCACCGACGAGAGCTGGCTGTTCGACGGCCTGATCCCGGTGCCCGAGCTGAAGGACCGGCTCGATCTGAAGGAGCTGCCCGAGGAAGACCGCGGCCGCTACAACACGCTGGCCGGCATGATCATGCTGCTGCTCGGCCGGCTGCCGCAGACGGGCGACAAGGTCGAGTGGGAAGACTGGCGCTTCGAGGTGGTCGATCTCGACGGCAAGCGGGTCGACAAGGTGCTGGTCAGCCGGCTCGCGCCGGCCGCGGCCGAGGCCTCGGCGGAAGCGCCATGACGCACGGCGTGTTCGAGACCTTCCTGTCGACCCCGTCGATGTCGGCGGTGTTCGGCGAGGCGTCGCTGCTGCAGGCCATGCTCGACTTCGAGGCCGCGCTCGCGCGCGCGCAGGCCGACGAGGGGCTGATTCCCGCGGCGGCGGCCGACGCGATCGCGCGTGCGGCGCAGGTGTCGCGGCTGGACACGCACGCCGTCGTGGCGGCCAGCGCGCGCGCGGGCAGCGTGGCGATCCCGCTGGTCCAGGCGCTCACCGAGGCGGTCGCGCGCGACGACGCGGCGGCGGCCGGCTTCGTGCACTGGGGCAGCACCAGCCAGGCCGTCGTCGACAGCGGCGTGGCGCTGGCCACGCGGCGCGCACTGGCGCTGATCGACCACGATCTCGCGCGGCTGGTGCGCGCGCTGCTCGCGCTGGCCGACGCGCACGCCGACGCGCCGATGCTCGCGCGCACGCTGATGCAGCCGGCGCAGGTGAGCTGCTTCGGCTACAAGCTCGCGCAATGGACCGCGCCGCTGCTGCGCTGCCGCTCGCGCCTGCACGCGTCGGGGCGCGCGGCGCTGAAGCTGCAGCTCGGCGGTGCGGCCGGCACCTTGTCGGCGATGGGCGAGCACGGCGACGCGGTGGCGCGCCGGATGGCCGCATCGCTCGGTCTCGCGCCGGCGCCGATGGCGTGGCACACGCAGCGCGACGAGACGGTGGCGCTCGGTGCCGAGGTCGGCGTGCTGGTCGGTGCGCTCGGCAAGATCGCGCTCGACGTCGCGCTGCTCGCGCAGGGCGAGGTGGCCGAGCTGTCCGAGCCGTCGGGCGCCGGTCGCGGCGGCTCGTCGGCCATGCCGCACAAGCGCAATCCGGTCGGCGCGATGGTCGCGCTGGCGGCGGCGCAGCGCGCGCCGCAGCGCGTGGGCGCGCTGCTGGCTGCCATGCCGCAGCAGCACGAGCGCGGCCTGGGCAACTGGCAGGCCGAGCTGGCCGAGTGGGTCGGCCTGTTCCTGAGCGCGCACGGCGCCGTCTGCGCGCTGGCCGACGCGGCGGAAGGCCTGCGGGTCGGCGCGCGGCGCGGGCGCGACAGCATCGACGCGCAGCTCGGCCTGGTGGGCGCGGAGGCCGCCGGCACGGTGCTCGCGCGCGCGCTGGGCAAGGCGGGCGCGCACGCGCTGATGGAGGCGCTGTCGCGCGACGCGCTCGCGCGGCGCCGGCCGCTGGCCGACGTGGTGCGCGACGCGGTGCAGCGCGACGCCGCGCTGCGCGCGCAGGTCGACCTCGTCGCGCTCGACGTCGCGTTCGACATCGAGCGTGCCACCGACCCCGCGCGTCGCATCGCGCACGCCCGGCTCGCCGCGTTGCGCGCGCAGGCCGCCGCGCTCGACGCCGCCGCGCCGTGGGCGGCGCATCTGCCGAAGGAGTGATCCCGCCATGTCCCGCGAAGACGATTTCGATCGCGGCGTGAGGAACCGCCGCGCCATGCTCGGCGATGCCTGGGTCGACAAGTCGCTCGGCAACGCCACCGACTTCAACGCCGACTTCCAGTCGCTCATCACGCGCTATGCGTGGCACGACATCTGGGGCCGCCCCGGGCTCGAGCCCGAGACGCGCCGCCTGCTCGTGCTCGGCATGACCATGGGGCTCGCGCGCTGGGAGGAGTTCGAGCTGCACTGCCGTGCCGCGGTGCGCGGCGGCGTGCCCGTCGAGCGCATCAAGGAGACCTTGATGCAAGGCGCGATCTACTGCGGCGTGCCGGCCGCCAACACCGCGTTCAGGATCGCGCTGGAGATCTGCCGCGACGAGGGCATCGCGCTCGCGCCCGCGCCGCTCACGCGCGGCCATCGGGTGTCGCGCCACCACACGTTCAGCGAACCGCAGATCCACGTCGCGCTGCAGGGCGCGGAGCAGGGTGTGCCGATGGTGATGAGCCACGCGCTCGGCCTGGACCACGGCATGTGGGACGCGCTCGCCGCCGAGCTGGGCGCGCAGCACCCGGTGCTGCGCTACGACCATCGCGGGCACGGCGGCTCGGGCCGGCCGGCCGGTCCGTACACGATGGACCAGCTCGTCGACGACGCCGCGCGCGTGATCCGCGAATGGAACCGCGGGCCGGTCGTCTTCGTCGGCCTGTCGATGGGCGGCATGGTCGCCCAGGGCCTCGGCATCCGCTACCCGGAACTCGTGCGCGGCCTCGTGCTCGCCAACACCACGTCGCAGTACCCCGATGCGGCGAAGCCCGTGTGGGCGCAGCGCATCGCCGCGGTCGAAGCCGGCGGCATGGCGGCCGTGGCCGATGCGGTGGTCGAGCGCTACCTGCACGCCGACTTCCGCGCCGCGCATCCGGGGTTCGCGCAGGCGCTGAAGGCGCGCCTGTTGCGCTGCGACCCCGCGTGCTATGTCGCCTGCTGCCACGCGGTGTCGAAGGTCGACTGGTTCGAGCGTCTGGCGAGCGTGAAGGCGCCGACCCTGGTGATCGCCGGCGCGCGCGACGTCGGCGCCACGCCCGACATGGCCCGCGCGATCGCCGGCCGCATCCCGGGCGCGACCTTGCAGGTGTTCGACGATGCGTCGCACCTGTCGACGGCCGAGCAGCCGGCGGCCTTTCATCGAGCGGTGAAGGAGTTCCTGCAGCGCTCGTAGGCGCCGCGCCCGCAGTCGCTGGCAAGCGCCGCGCCCGCAGTCGCCGGCATGCGCCGCGCCCGCAGTCGCCGGCATGCGCCGCGCCCGCAGTCGCCGGCATGCGCCGCGCCCGCAGTCGCCGGCATGCGCTGCGGTGCGGACGCCGACGGCGAGCGTCGCCGCGCGGCGGGCGATGCCCGGCGGGGGCTCCTGCGGGGGCGGTCGGCTGCGCCGACTCCACTGCGATGCTCGGTCCGGGATCGCGTCGCCGAACTCGCTGCGCGGGCTGCGCCCGCTCCGCTCGAACAGCGTCGACGAGTCGGATCACGATGCGCGCCTGCGGCGCGCCGATCCCGGCCCTGCGCTTCTCGTCGCCCCCGAAGTCGCCCCCGCCGGGAACCGCCCGCCGCGTCCGTCCTTCGTCCCGGAGCCGTCGTGTCGGGTCTGCTGTCTCGGACCCGTTGATTCAGGTCCGCTACTTCAGGCCTGATGACTTAGGCCCGCTGCCTCAGGAGCCCGCCGCACCCAGCCGTGCCGACAGCCGCGCCGCCTCGCGCTTGAGCGCAGCGGCCACCACGCCGTTGGGCCGCGTGTCGAACACTGCGCTCGGCCCGATCGCGGTGAGGCTCAGCACGAGGCGGCCCTGCGCGTCGAACACCGGTGCGGCGGCGGCGCTGACGCCGGGCACGGTGCCGTCGACCACGATGGCGACGCCCGCGGCGCGCACGCGCGCGAGCTCGGCGTCGAACGCGGCGTCCGGGCGCGCGTCGCGCGCCAGGCGGCCGTCGGCGCGCGCTTCGTCGGCCAGCGCCGCCGCCAGCGACTCGCGCGTGCGGTGTGCCGCGAACAGCCGGCCCGAGGCCGTGCCGCGCAGGCTGAGCACCGTGCCGTGCGGCATGTCGACGTGCACGGTGGTCGGCGCCGCCGCCACGCGCACGATGGTGGCGCCGCGGTTGCCCCACACGGCGATGGCGACGGTCAGCCGCAGCTCGTGCGCCAGCTCCTCGATGAGCGGCGTGGCCAGCCGCACCGGGTCGTACTGCTGCAGGCTGATGAGCCCGAGCTGCAGCGCCAGAGGCCCGAGGCCGTAGCGGCCGCTGGACGACTCCTGCTCGATCAGCCCGAGCTTGCCGAAGCTGACGAGGTAGGGGTGGGCCTTGGCCGGCGTCATGTCCGCCTCGCGCGCGAGGTCCTTCAAGGCCATCGGTGCGCCATGGTGGGCCAGCGCGAGCAAGATGCGGCCGCCCACCTCGATGCTCTGGATGCCGCGCGAGGTGCGCGGGGGCGGGGCGGGCGCGGTGCGGGTCGGCATGTAGGTAGTTCTACTTAACGGAACTGATTCGACATTAACGAACTTTCTGATTAACATCAAGCGCGTTCGCCATAGGCAAATCGATTCAGATCAATCGAACATCGGCGAGCGCGGTCACGGAGACGAGATGAGCAGCAAAGCCTTCGCATCGCAGGCCGACCTCGAGGAGAAGAAGGTCAGCTTCGAGCAGCTGTCCGAGCACGCCTGGGCCTACACCGCCGAGGGCGACCCGAACACCGGCATCGTGATCGGCGACGACGCGGTGCTCGTGGCCGACACGCAGGCCACGCCGGCGATGGCGGCCGACGTGATCCGCCGCATCCGCGAGGTCACCGACAAGCCGATCCAGTACGTCGTGCTGACGCACTACCACGCGGTGCGCGTGCTCGGCGCCAGCGCCTACCGGCCGCAGCAGATCATCGCCAGCCAGGACACCTACGACCTGATCGTCGAGCGCGGCGAGCAGGACAAGGCCAGCGAGATCGGCCGCTTCCCGCGCCTGTTCCGCGACGTCGAGACGGTGCCGCCGGGCCTGACGTGGCCCACCATCACCTTCACCGGCAAGATGACGCTGTGGCTGGGCCAGCTCGAGGTGCAGCTGCTGCAGCTCGGCCGCGGCCACACCAAGGGCGACACCGTCGTCTGGCTGCCGGGCGAGAAGACCTTGCTGTCGGGCGACCTGGTGGAGTTCGACGCCACGCCGTACGCGGGCGACGCCTACTTCCGGGACTGGCCCGCGACGCTCGACCGCATCGCCGCGCTGAAGCCGCTCGCGCTCGTGCCCGGCCGCGGCCCGGCGCTGAAGGGCGAGGCGCAGGTGAAGCAGGGCCTCGAGGTCACGCGCGCGTTCGTGAGCGACCTGTGGGCCAGCGTCGAGGCCGGCGTGGCGGCGGGCCGGGACCTCAAGTCCGTCTATCGCGAGACCTACGAGCGGCTGAAGCCGAAGTACGGCCACTGGGTCATCTTCGACCATTGCATGCCGTTCGACGTGACGCGGGCCTACGACGAGGCCACGCAGTACCGCGACCCGCGCATCTGGACCGCCGATCGCGACCGCCAGATGTGGGAAGCCCTCGAGTCCTGAACCGTGTGCCGGCGCCCGCGGGCGCCGTGACCAAGGAGCCGCCATGAAGATCCAGCGCATCCACCACGTCGCCTACCGCTGCCGCGACGCGAAGGAGACCGTCGAGTGGTACCGCCGGCATCTCGGCATGGAGTTCGTGCTCGCGATTGCCGAGGACAAGGTGCCCTCGACGCAGGCGCCCGATCCGTACATGCACGTGTTCCTCGACGCCGGCAACGGCAACATCCTCGCGTTCTTCGAGCTGCCGAACTCGCCCGCGATGGGCCGCGACCCGAACACGCCCGAGTGGGTGCAGCATCTCGCGCTCAAGGTCGACAGCGTGCAGGAGCTCGAGCAGACCAAGGCGCGGCTCGAGGCCGCCGGCATCGCCGTGGTGGGCATCACCGACCACACGATCTTCAAGTCGATCTACTTCTTCGACCCGAACGGGCACCGCATCGAGCTGGCCGCCGACACCGGCACGCCGGAGATGATGAAGAAGCTCGACGACGTGAAGTGGCAGATGCTCGACGAGTGGTCGCGCACGCGCCGCGCCCCGAAGCACGCGGCGTGGATGCACGAGAAGGAGTTCGGCGCCGCCTGAGCGCGCCGCGCCCGCCACGCCTCGAGGTCCGCATGCTGAAGACCTACACCTTCCCCGAGTTCCCCTACGTGCAGAGCGCCGAGCAGCGCGCGGGCACGGTGCGCCGGCATCCGGTGGTGGTGGTCGGCGCCGGGCCGATCGGCCTCACGGTCGCGCTCGACTGCGCGAAGCGCGGCGTGCCGGTGGTGGTGCTCGACGACAACAACACCGTCAGCGTCGGCTCGCGCGCCGTGTGCTACGCCAAGCGCACGCTCGAGGTGTGGGACCGGCTCGGCGTGGCCGCGCCGATGGTCGAGAAGGGCGTGCGCTGGAAGATCGGCAAGGTGTTCTTCAAGGACGAGCTGGCCTACGGCTTCGACCTGCTGCCCGAACCCGGCCACCAGATGCCGGCGATGATCAACCTGCAGCAGTACTACCTCGAGGAGTACCTCGTCGCCGCCTGCCTGCGCGAGCCGAACGTGGACCTGCGCTGGAAGCACCGCCTCGTGAGCCTGCAGCAGCACGCGGACCACGCCGCGCTCACCGTCGAGACGCCCGACGGCGTGTTCCGCATGGAGGCGCAGTGGGTCATCGCCTGCGACGGCGCCAACAGCGACACGCGGCGCATGGTCGGCGCGCAGTTCACCGGCCAGTACTTCCAGGACCGCTTCCTGATCGCCGACGTGGTGATGAAGGCCGAGTTCCCGACCGAGCGCTGGTTCTGGTTCGACCCGCCGTTCCACCGCGGGCAGTCGGTGCTGCTGCACAAGGAGTGCGACGACGTCTGGCGCATCGACTTCCAGCTCGGCTGGGACGCCGACCCGAACGAGGAGAAGAAGCCCGAGCGCGTGATCCCGCGCATCCAGGCGATGCTCGGGCCCGACGCGCAGTTCGAACTGGAGTGGGTGTCGGTCTACCAGTTCGCGTGCCGGCGCATCGACCGCTTCCGCTACGGCCGCGTGCTGTTCGCGGGCGACTCGGCGCACCAGGTCTCGCCGTTCGGCGCGCGCGGCGCCAATACCGGCGTGCAGGACGCCGACAACCTGGCGTGGAAGCTCGCGCTGGTGCTGCAGGGTGCGGCGCCGGAGTCGCTGCTCGACACCTATCACGACGAGCGCGCGTTCGCGGCCGACGAGAACCTGCGCGCGTCGACGCGCTCGACCGACTTCATCACGCCCAAGAGCCGCACGAGCCTGCGGCTGCGCGACGCGGTGCTGGGCCTGGCGCGCACCGAGGCGTTCGCCCGCCCACTGGTCAACAGCGGCCGGCTGTCGACGCCGACACCTTATGTGCAGTCGCCGCTCAACACGCCCGACGAGGACGCGTTCGACGGCGGGCTGCGTCCCGGCACCAATGCCGCCGACGCGCCGGTGCGCGCCGGCGGCCGCGCGTCGTGGCTGCTCGCCGAGCTGGCCGCACGCGGCGGCTTCGTGCTGCTGTGCTTCGGGCCGGCGCCGCGGCGCCAGATCGAGGCCGGCGCGCTGACGGTGCCGGTGCTCTCGGTGGGCGACGAGCTCGACGACGTGGAAGGCCTTGCCGCGCAGCGCTACGACGCCCGCCCCGGCACGGTGTATCTGCTGCGCCCCGACCAGTACGTCGCCGCGCGCTGGCGCCGCTTCGACGAGTCGAAGCTGCGCGCCGCGCTGACGCGCGCGCTGCACGCCTGAGGAGCCGGGCGATGCCGCTGATCCGCACGCCCCACATCTCCGACCCCGACGGGTTCTACGAAGAACTGATCGTCGCGCAGCGCGACCTGTCCGACGAGCAGGCCGACCTGCTCGTGGCCAAGCTGGTGCTGATCCTCGCCAACCACGTGGGCGACCGCGAGCTGCTGCGCGAGGCGCTGCAGCTCGCGCGCGCCAACACGCTGGCCGCGCCGGCGTCGCCGTCCGCCCGATGACCGCCCCGATGACCGCGATCACGATGGCCGCCACGCAGGCGATCAGAAACGTTTTCATG
>CAZFET010000090.1:10292-11807 GCA_964517545.1 uncultured Burkholderiaceae bacterium | reverse complement strand
ACGTGGTGTCGCACGACGGCTTCACGCTCGCCGACGCCGTGAGCTTCGACCGGCGCCACAACGAGGCCAACGGCGAAGGCGGCCTCGACGGCCCGGCGCACGAGCCGAGCTGGAACTGCGGTGCCGAGGGCCCGAGCGACGACCACGCGGTCCTCGCGCGGCGCGCGCGCCTGCAGCGCGCGCTGCTCGCGACCTTGCTGCTGTCGCAAGGCACGCCGATGCTCGCTGCCGGCATGGAACTCGGCCACTCGCAGCGCGGCAACAACAACCCGTACTGCCAGGACAACGCGCTCGCCTGGATCGACTGGGCGCGCGCCGACGGGCGCCTGCTCGACTTCGCGTCGAGGCTGCTTGCGCTGCGCCGCGAACTGCAGCCGTTCGCCGCGCGATGGTACGACGGCGACGGCGATCTGTCGTGGTGGCGCGCCGACGGCGCACGCATGGGCACGGCCGACTGGCAGCAGCCGGCAGGCACCGCGTTCGGCGCACTCGTGTCGGCACCGGGCCGCGCTGTGCGGCCGCTGATGCTGCTGTTCAACGCGGGCGAGGCGGCCGTGCCGTTCGCGCTGCCGGCCGGCCGCTGGCGCGTGTGGCTCGACAGCGCGCGCGACGATGCTGCCGCCGACGTCGATGCGCCGTCGCCCTACCCGCTGGATGCTCGCAGCGTGGTACTGCTCGACGCTCGCAGCGTCGTGCAGCCCGAAGCGGCCTGAGCCGAGAATCGGCCCGATGAGCGACGACATCGTCCCGCCCCGCCCGCGCGCGAGCGGCATCCTGCTGCACCCCACGTCGCTGCCCGGCCCGCACGGCTGCGGCGACCTCGGCGCCGATGCGTACCGCTTCGTCGACTGGCTCGCGCAGGCCGGGCAGTCGCTGTGGCAGGTGCTGCCGCTGGGCGGCATCGGGCCCGGCGGCTCGCCGTACATGAGCCCGTCGGCCTTCGCCGGCAATCCGCTGCTGGTCGACCTGGCCGAGCTCGCGTCGCACGGCTGGCTCGACGAGGCCGACCTCGTGCCGCACCTCGGCTTCGAGGCGCAGCGCGTGCGCTTCGATCTCGTGGTGCCGTGGCGCATGGAGCGGCTCGCGCGCGCCGCCGCGCGCTTCGCGCTCGACGCGAGCGACGAGCATCGGCGCGGCTTCGCGGCGTTCTGCGAGGCGCAGCGCGCGTGGCTCGACGACTTCGCGCTGTTCATGCTGCTCAGCGAGCTGCACCCGGGCGTCGAGTGGCACGCGTGGCCCGCGGCCCTGGCCGCGCGCGAGCCGGCCGCGCTCGACGAGGCGCGCTCGCGCCACGCGCCGCGCCTCGACTTCTGGCGTTTCGTGCAGTGGTGCTTCCACCGCCAGTGGTCGGCGCTGCGCCGGCACGCGCACGAGCGCGGCGTGCGCCTCGTCGGCGACGCGCCCATCTTCGTGGCCGGCCACAGCGCCGACGTGTGGGCGCAGCGCGCGCTGTTCGAGCTCGACCCGGCGGGCCGGCCGACCGTGGTGGCCGGCGTGCCGCCCGACTACTTCAGC
>CAZFET010000090.1:0-10282 GCA_964517545.1 uncultured Burkholderiaceae bacterium | reverse complement strand
GCGCCACCGGCCAGCGCTGGGGCTATCCGCTGTACCGCTGGGAGGCTCACGCCGCCGACGGCTACGCGGGGTGGATCGAGCGGCTGCGGCACCTGCTCGGGCTGGTGGACCTCGTGCGCATCGACCACTTCCGCGGCTTCGCGTCGTACTGGGAAATCCCGGCCAGCGAGCCGACGGCGGTGATCGGCCGCTGGCGCACCGGCCCCGGCGTGCCCTTGTTCGACGCGCTCGCGCGCGCGCTCGGCCCGCTGCCGCTGGTGGCCGATGACCTCGGCCTCATCACGCGCGACGTCGAGGCGCTGCGCCGCACGCTCGGCCTGCCCGGCATGCGCGTGCTGCACTTCGCCTTCGGCGGCGACGCCTCGCACCGCTACCTGCCGCACAACCACGAGCACGACACGGTCGTCTACACCGGCACGCACGACAACGACACGACCCTGGGCTGGTGGCGCTCGGCCTCCGAGCACGAGCGCGACTTCGCGCGCCGCTACCTCGCCACCGACGGCCACGAGATCGCGTGGAGCCTGCTGCGCGCCGCGATCGCGTCGGTCGCCGACACGGCCATCGCGCCGCTGCAGGACGTGCTCTCGCTCGGCAGCGAAGCGCGCATGAACCGCCCCGGCGACGGCGACGGCTGGTGGACCTGGCGCTTCGAGTCGTGGCAGCTCGGCCCGGCCCACGCGCAGCGCCTGGCCGAGCTGTGCCGGCTGTACGGCCGCGCACGGTGAGCCGCACGCGCATGAAAAAGGGCGCCCGCAGGCGGCATGAAAAAGGGCGCCCGCAGGCGCCCTTCGATCACGCGCGAACCGGCGTTCAGTTCAGCGGAACCTTCTTGCCGTCCTTGTACGTGTACAGGGTCATGGCCGGGTTCTTCAGCTCGCCGTCGGCCTCGAACGCGACCTTGGCGGTCACGCCCTGGTAGTCGGTCTTGGCGAGGAAGGGCAGGTACACCTTCGGGTCGGCCGAGCCGGCCTTCACCATCGCGTCGGCCAGCACCATGGTCGCGTCGTACGTGTACGGCGAATAGACCTGGAACTGGTTCGGATACTTGGTGTCGTAGCGCTGCTTCCAGGCCTTGCCGCCGGGCATCTTCTCGATCGACGCACCGCCCTCGGCGCACACCACGTTGTTCAGCGTCTTGGCGCCGCCCGACAGCTCGGCGAGCTTGGCCGTGCAGATGCCGTCGCCGCCGAAGAACTTGACGTTCGACAGGCCGAGCTGCTCCATCTGGCGCAGCATTGGGCCGGCCTGCGGGTCCATGCCGCCGTAGAACACGCCGTCCGGGGCCTTGGCCTTGATGGCGGTCAGGATCGCCATGAAGTCGGTGGCCTTGTCGGTCGTGTACTGCTCGTCGACGATCTGGATGCCGCGCGCCTGGGCGGTCTTCTTGAAGACCTCGGCGACGCCCTGGCCGTAGGCGGTGCGGTCGTCGATGACCGCGACCTTCTTCAGCTTCAGGTTGTTGGCCGCGTGCAGCGCGAGGCCCGCGCCCAGCGCGTTGTCGTTGGCCAGCAGGCGGAACGTGGTCTTGTAGCCCTGCTGCGTGAGCTTCGGGTTGGTGGCCGACGGGGTGATGTGCGGGATGCCGCAATCGTTGTAGACCTTCGAGGCCGGGATCGTGGTGCCCGAGTTCAGGTGGCCGACCACGCCGTTGACCTTGGCGTCGCACAGCTTCTGCGCGGCGGCGGTGCCCTGCTTCGGGTCGGCCGCGTCGTCTTCGGCGACGAGCTCGAACTTCACCTTCTTGCCGCCGATCGTCACGCCCTTGGCGTTGAGATCCTCGATCGCCATGCGGGCGCCGTTTTCGTTGTCCTTGCCGTAGTGCGCCTGCGGACCCGAGACGGGGCCGACATGGCCGATCTTGACGACCATGTCCTGCGCGGCGACCGATCCGGCCGCCAGCGCCGCAAGAGCGCCCACGATCACGTTCAGCTTGAGTTGCATGAAAGAACCTCCGGTTGGGATGTTGAGAAGGTTGATTGAGGAGTCTCTCAACGGGGGGCGAAGATACTCCAAAAGCACCCCCCTTCCCACAGGGAGTTTTCCGGTCAACGGACCCTCCGGCCGGCGGCCGTCGGGGTGCGCGTCGAGCCGCTCTCAGGCCTGCGGCGACGGCCCCGCGGCGCCCGGTTGCGCAGCCGCGTCGCGTGCCTTCGAGAGCTCGTGCGCCACCGCCCGCGCGACGAGGTCGCGCAAGGTGGCGGCCAGCTCCGCTCGCAGCTCGCGCACCATCGAGTCGGCGGCGCGCGCGATCACCGGCGCCAGCGCCTCGCGCAGGCGCGACTCGAGCACCAGGTCGACACGCTGGCCGAGCTCGGCCAGCACCTGCCGCACGAGGCGTTCTTCGGCCGTGGGTTCGCGCGACGGCTCCGGCGCAGGCGCCGCGGCCGCGGGCGGCGCGGCATCGCCGGCGGCCGCGCGGCGGGCCGCCACGACCTCCGTCAACGTGGGCAGGCGCTCGGCGCCGGGCGGCGAGCTCACGCGTCGCCTCCGCCGTGGTGGCGCAACGCGTAGCCGCGCGCACCGTAGTGGCGCCAGCGGCGGCGGCCGGCGTCGACGTCGTCGGGCGCCGTGCCGACCAGCTCGATCAGCCGCGCGAAGCTCTCGAAGCCGGGCGCCACGTCGGGCGCCACGTTGACCAGCACCTCGTGGTGCGGCGCGTCGGACAGCCGCTGCACGATCCACACCGGCGTCTCGGCCGGAGCGGGCACGCCGCGCGCCGCGTCGACCCGGGCGTGCGGCACGAACGACAGCGGGTCGAACACCCACAGCAGCCGGTCGAGCCGTTCGGCCTGCTCGGCGTCGGCGTGCACGATCACGCGCGCGCCCTGGCCGGTCGCCTTGCGCAGCAGGCGGCAGCAGAAGCCGAGCGGGTCGTCCAGCCCGGAGTGGAACTCGATCTCGGTCATGCGGCGCCCGACTGCTGCGCGAGGACCCGATCCGCCGCCGCGTCCTCAGGCGGCCCGCGACAGCACGAAGTGCGTCAGCAGCGGCACGGGCCGGCCGGTCGCGCCCTTGGCCGCGCCGGACTTCCACGCGGTACCGGCGATGTCGAGGTGCGCCCAGCGGTACTTCGCGGTGAAGCGCTTGAGGAACATCGCCGCAGTGATCGCACCGCCGGCGCGCGGGCCGACGTTGGCCATGTCGGCGAAATTGCTCTTCAGCGCCTCGTCGTACTCGTCGTCCAGCGGCATGCGCCACGCCGGGTCGAGTGCGGCGTCGCCCGCCGCGAGCAGCTGGGCCGCCAGCTCGTCGTCGGCGCAGAACAGCCCCGAGCGGTGATGGCCGAGCGCGATGACGCAGGCGCCGGTGAGCGTGGCCACGTCGACCACCGCGGCCGGCTTGAAGCGCTCGGCGTAGGTGAGCGCGTCGCACAGGATGAGCCGGCCCTCGGCGTCGGTGTTCAGGATCTCGACCGTCTGGCCGGACATCGAGGTCACCACGTCGCCCGGCTTCACCGCGCGGCCGCTGGGCATGTTCTCGCAGGTCGGGATGATCCCGACCACGTTGACCTTCGGCCCGAGCTGCGCGACCGCGCGCAAGGTGCCCAGCACGCTGGCCGCGCCGCCCATGTCGAACTTCATCTCGTCCATCTCGGCGGCCGGCTTGATGGAGATGCCGCCGGTGTCGAAGGTGATGCCCTTGCCCACCAGCACGATCGGCGCGACGGACTTCGCGGCCCCTTCGTAGCGCGCGACGATGAAGCGCGGCGGCTCGTCGGAGCCCTGCGCGACCGCGAGGAACGAGCCCATGCCGAGCTTGGCGATCGCCTTGCGGTCGAGCACCTCGACCTTCAGCCCGAACTGCTTGCCGAGCTGCTTCGCCTGCTCGGCCAGGAACGTGGGCGTCGCATGGTTGGCCGGGCGGTTGGCGCACTCGCGCGCGAGGTTCACGCCGGCCTCGAGCGCGGCCGCGCGCTGCATCGCCCGCTGCAATGCCACCGCGTGCGCCTTGTCGCCGATCAGCGTGAGCTTCGCGAGCGCCGGCGCCGGCGGCGCGCTCGGCTTGGTGTGGCGGTAGACGTAGACCGCCTCGGCCGCGGCCATCGCGACCGCCTCCGCCGACGACTCGTTCCACGCCGCGCCGGCTAGCGCCAGCGCCGCGTGCTTCGCGCCCAGCGGCTTGAGCTGGCCGAACGCGGCCGCGGCGGCGCTGCGCAGCGCGCGCGGCGTGCCGTTGGCGGCGTGCGCGAACACGAGCCGCGGCGCCTTCACCGACGCGGCGCCGTGCAGCACCAGCACGCGGCCGTTCTTCATCTGGAAGTCGCCACGGCGGATCGCGTCGTCCAGGGTGGCGGCGATCGCCTTCGGCAGCGCGGCCGCTGCGCCGTCGCCGGCGAGCAGCACGACGAGCGCGTCGGCCGCGACGTCGCCGATCGCACCCGGCGTCGTGAGGTGATGCTTGAAGTCCATAATGACCCGGTCTTCTGAAAGTGCGCGGATGTTATTCGATTCGACCGTGCGTCGAGAGCTGGCGCGCAGCTTCGGCGCGACCCTCGTCGTCATCCTCACCATCGTGCTGACGATGATGCTGATCCGCACGCTCGGCCAGGCGGCGGGCGGCGCGGTCGCGCCGCAGGACGTGGTGCTGCTGCTCGGCTACGCGGCCATCGGTCACCTGCCGACGATGCTCAACCTGTCGCTGTTCGTGGCGGTGGTGGCCACGCTCGGACGCATGTACCGCGACAGCGAGATGGCGATCTGGTTCGCCAGCGGCATCGGCCTCGCGCGCTTCGTGCGGCCGGTGCTGCGCACGGCGTGGCCGGTGCTGCTGGTGGTGGCGCTGCTGGTGCTGTTCGTGTGGCCCTGGGGCAACCGCAACGCCACCGAGCTGCGCGAGCGCTACGAGCGGCGCTCGGACCTCTCGCGCGTCGTGCCGGGCCAGTTCCAGACCTCGCGCGACGGCAGTCGCGTGTTCTTCATCGAGCGCGAAGGCGCCGACGGCGTGAGCGGCCGCAACGTGTTCATCCTCGCGCGCCAGCCGCAGGGAGAGTCGGTGACCTCGGCGAAGTCCGGGCGCATCGTGACCGAGGGCGACGACCGCTTCCTCGTGCTCGACCGCGGCCAGCGCAACGAGACCGACGCGAGCAACGGCGAGAAGACGATCTCGCGCTTCGAGAGCTACCGCGTGCTGATCGGCGAACGCGCGCTGCGCCGCGCCGAAGACCTGCCGCCCAAGGCGCGCGACACCTTCGACCTGCTGCTGCAACCCACCGCGCGCCACCAGGGCGAGCTGACCTGGCGCCTCGGGCTGCTGATCGGCGGCGCGAACCTGCTGCTGCTCGGCGTCGGGCTCGCGGCCACCAACCCGCGCCGCGCGAGCAACTGGAACCTGCTGTTCGCGCTGCTCGCCTTCATCGTCTACTTCAACCTGATCAACCTGTCGCAGGCCTGGGTCGCCAACGGCCGGCTCGGCATGGGCGGCGCGCTGCTGGTGATCCACGGCGGCGTGTTCGCGGTCGCGATGGCGCTGCTGTGGTGGCGCGACCATGCGATCGGCTTCGGCCGCCGCGCGCGCAGGCCCGTGCCGACATCCGCCGCGGGGGCCGCATGAAGACCGTGCGCCGGCTGCTGTACCGCGACATCGTCACGTCGGTGGTGTTCGTCGCGATCGCCTTCCTGTCGCTGTTCTTCTTCATCGACTTCGTCGACGAGCTCGAAGACGTGGGCCGCGGCCGCTGGAGCGCCGGGCACGCGGCGCTGTACGGCCTGCTCGAGCTGCCGGGCCACCTGTACGAGCTGATGCCGATCGCCGTGCTGATCGGCACGATCTACGCGCTGGCGCGCCTGGCGCAGTCGTCGGAGTTCACCATCCTGCGCACCGGCGGGCTCGGGCCGGGGCGCGCGCTGGCCCTGCTGGCCGCGCTGGGCGCGGGCTTCGCGGCGCTCACCTTCGTGATCGGCGATCTCGCCGCGCCGTGGAGCGAACGCGAAGGCGTGACCCTGCAGGCGCGCCACAAGGACGGAGGGCTGCGCCTGGCCGGCTCGGGCGCGTGGCTGAAGGAACGCCGCAACGGGGCGGACGGTGAGCGCAGCATCTCGGTGAACGTCGGGCGCGCCGCCAGCGGCGGCCAGCTCGAGCAGGTGAGCATCTTCGAGTTCGACGCGGACGGCCGCCTCGTCGAGCGCATCGTGGCCGAGCGCGCGAACATCGGCGACGGCAGCACGTGGGAGCTGGGCAACGCGGTGCGCACGCGCTGGCCCGTCACCGTCGACGCCGCGCCGGTGAAGGACGAGCGCTTCGCCACCTTGCAGTGGCCCACCACGCTCGACGCCGGCGTCGTGGCGGCCGCGCTGCTGCCGCTGTCGACCATGTCCACCGTCGAGCTGTGGCGCTACTCGTCGCACCTGGCCGACAACGAACAGGCCGCGCAGCGCCAGGAGATCCAGTTCTGGAAGAAGGCGCTGTACCCGCTCGCGTGCCTCGTGATGGTGGCGCTCGCGCTGCCGTTCGCGTACCTGCATGCACGCTCCGGCGGCATCAGCTGGAAGGTGTTCGGCGGCATCATGCTCGGCATCAGCTTCGTGCTGCTCAACAACGTGGCCGGGCACCTCGGCGTGCTGCGCAACTGGACGCCGTGGGTCGTGGCCGCGACGCCGGGGGTGGTGTACCTGCTGCTGTCGCTGGCGGCGTTCTCCTGGCTCGTGCGCTACCGATGAAGGGGATCCTGCTCTTCGCGCACGGCGCGCGCGACCCGGCCTGGGCGCGGCCGTTCGAGGCCGTGGCCGCGCGCGTGCGGGCGCGCTCGCCGGGCACGCCGGTGGAACTCGGCTTCCTCGAGTTCATGGCGCCCGACCTCGTCGCGGCCGGCGAGCGGCTGGCCGATGCGGGCTGCGACTCGATCGACGTCGTGCCGCTGTTCCTCGGCACCGGCGGCCACGTGCGCAAGGACGTGCCGGCGCTGGTCGAGCGCCTCCGCGCGCAGCGCCCGGGCCTGCGTGTCGCGCTGTGCGAGGCGGTCGGCGACGATCCGCGGGTGATCGAGGCGATGGCGCTGGCCGCGATAATCCCCGACCGATGAACCTCCACCAGTTCCGCTTCGTGCAGGAGGCGGTGCGCCGCAACCTGAACCTCACCGAGACGGCGAAGGCGCTGGACACCTCGCAGCCGGGCATCAGCAAGGCCATCCTCGAGCTGGAGGAGGAGCTCGGCGTCGACATCTTCGCGCGCCACGGCAAGCGCCTGCGCCGCGTCACTGAGCCGGGCCAGCTGGTGCTGCAGTCGATCGAGATCATCATGCGCGAGGTCGGCAACCTCAGGCGCATCGGCGAGGAGTTCAGCAAGCAGGATGCCGGCACCTTGTCGATCGCCACCACGCACACGCAGGCGCGCTACGTGCTGCCGGCGCCGGTGGCCGCGCTGCGCAAGCGCTTCCCCAAGGTCAGCATCAGCCTGCACCAGGGCACGCCCGAGCAGGTGGCGCAGATGGTGATCGAGGAACAGGCGGACATCGGGCTGGCCACCGAGTCGCTGTCGAAGTTCGACGAACTGGTCACCTTGCCGTGCTACGAGTGGCAGCACGTGGTCGTGCTGCCGGCCGAGCACCCGCTGGCCGCGCGCGAGCGCATCGCGCTCGACGACCTGGCCGCCGAGCCGCTGATCACCTACCACCCGTCGTTCACCGGCCGCACGCGCGTGGACCAGGCGTTCGCGGCACGCAAGCTCAAGCCGAACGTGGTGCTCGAGGCGATCGACTCCGACGTGATCAAGACCTACGTGCGGCTCGGGCTGGGCGTGGGCATCGTCGCCGAAATGGCAGTGCGCGACGACCCGCCCGGCGGCGACCTCGTGTCGCGCCCGGCCGGGCACCTGTTCGGCCGCAACGTCGCGCGCCTCGCGTTCAAGCGCGGCGCGTACCTGCGGCATTTCGTCTACGCCTTCGCCGAGGGACTGTCCGACCGCCTGACGCGCGCGCTCATCGAACGCGCGATGGCCGGCGGCGGCGAGGACTATTCGCTCTGAGCGCGCGCCCGCGCCCACCTGCCGTCGTAGCCGTGAAGACCGATCCGCTGCCCCGCACGCCCGAACTCGCCACGCGCCTGCCGCGCGTGGGCACCACCATCTTCACCGTGATGTCGGCGCTGGCCGCGCAGTACGGCGCGGTCAACCTGGGCCAGGGCTTCCCCGACTTCGAAGGCGATCCGCGGCTGGTCGACGCCGTGACCGACGCGATGCGCCGCGGCCTCAACCAGTACCCGCCGATGGCCGGCGTGATGGCGCTGCGCGAGGCGATCGCGGCGAAGGTGGAGACGCTGTACGGCCGCGCGTACTCGCCCGACACCGAGGTCACGATCACCGCCGGCGCGACGCAGGCGATCCTCACCGCGATCCTCGCCGTCGTGCACCCGGGCGACGAGGTCGTCGTGCTGGAGCCGGCCTACGACAGCTACGAGCCCAACATCGAGCTGGCCGGCGGCCTGGTGGTGCGCGTGCCGCTGGTGCCGGGCAGCTTCCGCCCCGACTTCGAGCGCCTGGCCGCCGCGCTCAACCCGCGCACGCGCGCGGTGGTGATCAACTCGCCGCACAACCCGAGCGGCACCGTGTGGAGTGCGGCCGACGTGCAGCGCCTGGCCGATCTGCTGCGGCCGACCGACGCGCTGCTGATCTCCGACGAGGTGTACGAGCACATGGTGTACGACGGCGCGCGCCACGAGAGCGCGGCACGCCACCCCGAACTGGCGGCGCGCGCGTTCATCGTGTCGAGCTTCGGCAAGACCTACCACGTCACCGGCTGGAAGGTCGGCTACGTGTGCGCGCCCGCGCCGCTGATGGCCGAGTTCCGCAAGGTGCACCAGTTCAACGTGTTCACGGTCAACACGCCGGTGCAGCACGGGCTGGCCGCGTACATGGCCGACCCGCAGCCGTACCTGGAGCTCGCGGCCTTCTACGAGCGCAAGCGCGACCGCTTCCGCGACGGGCTGCGCGCGACGCGGCTGAAGCTGCTGCCGTGTCAGGGCACGTACTTCCAGTGCGTGGACTACTCGGCCATCGACGACCGCAGCGAGGCCGCAATGTGCGAGTGGCTGACCACCGAGGTCGGCGTCGCGGCGATTCCGCTGTCGGCGTTCTACGCCGGCGGCTTCGAGCAGCGCATCGTGCGTTTCTGCTTCGCCAAGAAGGACGAGACGCTCGACCTCGCGCTGGAGCGGCTGGCGCGGCTGTAGCCGCGCGACGCTCGCTCGGCTGCGCCTCGCCGGCTACTTGCGCGGCGGCTTCAGGCTGTCGCCCCAGCCGCTGCCGAACGAGAAGTCGCCGCCCATGTAGCGCTCGCGGCGCTCGTTCGGCTCGCCGCTCACGTCGAGGTCGAGGTTCAGCGGCTGCTCGGCCTTGGGCTGCGCCTCGAGCGGCATGGTCGACGTGAGGCGACGGATGCCGCTGCCGCCGCCCGTGCCGCCATCGAGCGGCAGCAAGATGTCGACGGCGCTGGCCTGCGCGTCGTCGGGCCGACCGAGGCGGTCGCGCGCCAGCGAGTACAGGAACAGCACCTCGGCGTACGCCGGCAGGTCGAAGGTCTCGCCCTCGTCGCGCCGGAACAGCAGCGCCTCGAGTTCGTCCATCGCGCGCTGCGGCGTGTCCCACAGCGACGCGATGCGGCCCATCACGTCGGGATAGTCCTCGAGCGACTTGCCCTGCGTCGGGTCGGTGCCCCACTCGGGCGCGTAGGCGTTGAAGCGGCGGTTGAAGCGCTCGCGAATGCGCTCGTAGGGCTCGTGCTCGCCGCGCCGCCGGTAGATCTCGAGCAGCTTCAGGTACGGCAGCGGGCTGATGCCGCCCGTGCTGCGCAGGTGGTTCATCAGCAGGTCGATCGCCGCCTCGTCCTGGCCGAGCACGACGAAGAACTCGGCCTGCTGCTCGAGGTCGATCAGCTCCTCGACGCTCACCTCGCGGCGCGGCTCGGCCACTGCCGGGCGCGTCTCGGGCGACAGCGTCGGCGTCGGCGGCAGGCTCTCGATCACGCTGGCGCCGCCCTGCGAATCGCCGAACCGGCTGTCCATGTCGGAGTCGCGCGCCTCGGCGATGCGAGACGGCGTGGGCGCGGCGTCGGCCCGGCCGGAGGCCTGCTCGGCGGCCCACCACTGCGCCTGCCGCTCGCGCGAATGACGCCACATCACGACGGCCAGCAACGCGGCGAGCACGGCCACCAGACCGGCCAGGGTGTAGACGAGCGGATTGGCGTAGCGCTGCGCCTCGGCCTGCTGCACGCGCGCGCGCAAGGTGGCGAGGCTCTCGTTGGTGGCGGCCGCTTCGGCGCGCAGCCTGGCCAGGCTGTCCTCGAGCAGCT
>CAZFET010000089.1:2900-11901 GCA_964517545.1 uncultured Burkholderiaceae bacterium | reverse complement strand
GCTCCGGCAAGAAGGCGCTGACGCAGGAGCGGGTGCAGCTCAAGGGCACGGTGCTCGCGGTGCTCGACGCGGTGCGCGACGAGTCGAGCAAGGACGCGCCGGTGCGCCTGGTGTTCGAGCCGAAGACGCGCACGATCGACCCGCAGGAGCTCGCCAACACCTTGCTCGCGCACACCAGCCTCGAGTGCAGCGTGCCGGTCAACCTCACGGTCGTGGGGCTCGACGGCCGGCCGGTGCAGAAGCCGCTGCGCGCGCTACTGCTGGAGTGGATCGCGTTCCGGCTGCAGACGGTGCAGCGCCGCTCGCAGCACCGGCTGCGCAAGGTGCTCGACCGCATCCACGTGCTGGAGGGCCGGCAGCTCGTGCTGCTGAACATCGACGAGGTGATCCGCATCATCCGCCAGGCCGACGAGCCCAAGCCGGCGCTGATCGAACGCTTCGCGCTGAGCGACCGGCAGGCCGAGGACATCCTCGAGATCCGGCTGCGCCAGCTCGCGCGGCTCGAGGCCATCCGGATCGAGCAGGAGCTCGAGGAACTGCGCGACGAGCGCAAGAAGCTCGACGACATCCTCGGCAGCCCCGCGGCGCTGAAGCGCCTCGTCGTGAAGGAGATCGAGGCCGACGCCAGGCAGTACGGCGACGAGCGCCGCACCCTCGTGCAGGAGGAACGCAAGGCGGTCGCCGAGGTGAAGATCGTCGACGAGCCCGTCACCGTGGTGGTCAGCCTCAAGGGCTGGGTGCGCGCGCTCAAGGGCCACGAGGTCGACGCGAGCGCGTTGGCGTTCAAGGCCGGCGACGCGCTGTACGGCTGCTTCCCCTGCCGCAGCGTGGACACCTTGCTCGCCTTCGGCTCGAACGGCCGCGTGTACTCGGTGGCGGTGAGCGCGCTGCCCGGCGGGCGCGGCGACGGCCAGCCGATCACCACGCTCATCGAGCTCGAGCCCGGCACGCAGGCGCAGCACTTCGTCGCCGGCCCGGCCGACGCCGTGCTGCTGCTGGCCGGCACCTCCGGCTACGGGCTGATGGCGCGCATCGGCGACATGACCAGCCGCCAGCGCGGCGGCAAGGCCTTCCTGTCGGTCGAGGAGGGCGCGCGCCTCGTCGCGCCCGCGCCGGTCACGCCCGAGCACGCCAACGTGGCGTGCCTGTCGATGAGCGGGCGGCTGCTGGTGTTCCCGCTCGACGAGCTGAAGCTGCAGCCCGGCGGCGGCCGTGGGCTGACCCTGATGGACGTGGACGAGAAGGACCCGCTCGTGTCGGTGGCGAGCTTCGGCGATGCGCTGCGCGTGATCGGCAGCGGCCGCGGCGACAAGCCGAAGGACGAGGTGCTCGCCGGTGCGGGTCTCGAGCCGCACGTCGGCAAGCGCGCGCGCAAGGGGCGCAAGCTCGCGGCCTTCAAGAGCGTGCTGCGCGTGCTGGCGGCGAGCTGACGACGGCGAGGGCGCGGGCTCGGGACAAACCCCCGATTCCGCTGCCGTCGTGTCGGATTGCCGACGCCCCGCATTCACCTCGTGCGGGGCGGGGCGTAGACTGGTCCGGGATCAAGGATCGAGGGGTCGCGCACCCACCGGTGCGACCGGCTCCCGGCAGGAGACGCGCGCCGTGCAACCCACGAACGTGGCCGACCCGACCTACTTCCACAAGGTCGTCGATTGCCAATGGGCCTGTCCGGCCCACACCCCCGTCCCCGAGTACATCCGGCTGATCGCGCAGGGTCGCTACACCGACGCCTACATGGTCAACTGGGTGAGCAACGTGTTCCCCGGCATCCTCGGGCGCACCTGCGACCGGCCGTGCGAGCCCGCGTGCCGCCGCGGTCGCGTCGAGGAGGCCAACCAGTCGCGGCCCGAGCCGGTGGCGATCTGCCGCCTCAAGCGCGTGGCGGCCGACTTCAAGGACGACATGCGCGACCGCCTGCCGCGGCGCGCGCCGCCCAACGGCAGGCGCATCGCCTGCGTGGGCGCCGGGCCGGCGTCGCTGACCGTGGCGCGCGACCTCGCGCCGCTGGGCTACCAGGTGAGCGTGTTCGACGCCGAGGCGAAGGCCGGCGGCTTCATGCGCACGCAGGTGCCGCGCTTTCGCCTGCCCGAGGAGGTGATCGACGAGGAGGTCGGCTACGTGCTGCACGGCGGCAACGTCGAGTTCGTCGCCGGCCGCCGCATCGAGTCGATGAAGGCGCTGCTGGCCGAGCCCTGGGATGCGGTCTTCGTCGGCTGCGGCGCGCCGCGCGGGCGCGACCTGGACCTGCCCGGGCGGCAGGAGGCCGCGGCGTCCATCCACATCGGCATCGACTGGCTGGCCTCGGTCTCGTTCGGCCATGTCACGGCGGTGCAGCCGCGCGTGATCGTGCTCGGCGGCGGCAACACCGCGATGGACTGCTGCCGCTCGGCGCGCCGCCTGGGCGCGCACGACGTGAAGGTGATCGTGCGCTCGGGCTTCGACGAGATGAAGGCCTCGCCGTGGGAGAAGGAAGACGCGATGCACGAGGGCATCCCGATCGTCAACTACCACGTGCCCAAGGCCTTCGTGCACGACGCCGACGGGCGGCTGACCGGCATGAGCTTCGAGATCGTGAAGGCGCAGTACGACGAGCGCGGGCGCCGCAGCCTCGTGCCCACCGGCGAGCCCGACGCCTTCTTCGCGTGCGACGAGGTGCTGATCGCGGTGGGGCAGGAGAACGCCTTTCCGTGGATCGAGCGCGACTGCGGCATCGAGTTCGACCGCTGGGGCCTGCCGAAGCTCGACGAGCGGTCGCTGCAGTCGACGCACCCCAGGGTGTTCTTCGGCGGCGACGCGGCCTACGGCCCGAAGAACATCATCTGGGCGGTCGCGCACGGCCACGAGGCGGCGGTGTCGATCGACCGCCTGCTGCACGGCGAGGACGTGCGCGAGCGCCCGCCGCCGCACGTGAACCTGCTGTCGCAGAAGATGGGCATCCACGAGTGGAGCTACGACAACGCGCCGTCGAACGACGCGCGCTTCAAGGTGCCGTGGCAGAAGGCCGAGAAGGCGCTCGCGAGCATCCGTGTCGAGGTCGAGCTGGGGTTCGACCCCGCCACCGCGTTCAAGGAGGCGGAGCGCTGCCTCAACTGCGACGTGCAGACCGTGTTCACCGGCTCGCTGTGCATCGAGTGCGACGCCTGCGTGGACATCTGCCCGATGGACTGCATCACCTTCACCGACAACGGCGACGAGGCCGAGCTGCGCGGCCGGCTCAAGGCGCCGGCGCGCAACCTGTCGCAGGACCTGTACGTGTCGGCGCCGCTGAAGACCGCGCGCGTGATGGTGAAGGACGAGGACGTGTGCCTGCACTGCGGCCTGTGCGCCGAGCGCTGTCCGACCGGCGCCTGGGACATGCAGAAGTTCCTGCTGCAGACCACGCATGCCGGGCCGCGCTGCCGCGACTCCAAGCCGCGCGCGGTCGAGACGGAGGCCGCGAAATGAACCGCATCGAGGCCGTCAACGACTTCGTCGTCAAGTTCGCCAACGTCAACGGCTCGGGCTCGGCGTCGGCCAACGAGCTGTTCGCCAAGGCGATCCTGCGCATGGGCGTGCCGGTCAGCCCGCGCAACATCTTCCCGAGCAACATCCAGGGCCTGCCCACGTGGTACGAGGTGCGCGTGTCCGAGGCCGGCTGGCTCGGCCGGCGCGGCGGCATCGACATGATGGTCGCGATGAACCCGCAGACCTGGGAGGCCGACGTCGCCGAGCTGCAGCCCGGCGGCTACCTGTTCTACGACTCGACGCGCGCGCTGCCGAAGAGCGCGTTCCGCGACGACGTGCACGTGATCGGCATGCCGCTCACGGCGATCTGCAACGCCACCTACGAGGACGCGCGGCAGCGCCAGCTGTTCAAGAACATCATGTACGTCGGCGCGCTGTCGGTGCTGATGGACATCGACCCCGCGGTGGTCGAGAAGCTGTTCGGCGAGCAGTACCGCGGCAAGGAGCGGCTGCTCGACTCCAACGAGCGCGCCTTCAACGCCGGCCGCGAGTACGCGCGCGACCACCTCGACCCGATCGGGCTGAAGGTGCGCAAGGCCGACGCGGTCGGCGAGCGCATCTTCATCGACGGCAACAGCGCCGCCGCGCTGGGCTGCGTGTACGGCGGCGCCACCGTGTGCGCGTGGTACCCGATCACCCCGTCGTCGTCGCTGGCCGAGGCCTTCGAGAAGTACTGCGCCAAGCTGCGCACCGACCCCGCCACCGGCGAGCGGCGCTATGCGGTGGTGCAGGCCGAGGACGAGATCGCCTCGATCGGCATGGTCACCGGCGCCGGCTGGAACGGCGCGCGCGCCTTCACCGCGACGTCGGGGCCGGGCGTCTCGCTGATGACCGAGTTCATCGGGCTCGCGTACTTCGCCGAGATTCCCGTGACCATCATCGACGTGCAGCGCGGCGGTCCGTCGACCGGCATGCCCACGCGCACGCAGCAGGCCGACATCCTGAGCTGCGCCTACGCGTCGCACGGCGACACCCGGCACGTGCTGCTGTTCCCCGAGGACCCGTACGAGTGCTTCGAGCACGCCGCCGCCGCGCTCGACCTGGCCGACCGGCTGCAGACCCCGGTGTTCGTGCTGACCGATCTGGACATCGGCATGAACCAGCGGCTGTGCCGGCCCTTCGAGTGGGACGACGCGCGCACCTACGACCGCGGCAAGGTCATGACCGCCGAGGAGCTCGAGGCCGGCAAGGACTTCGGCCGCTACAAGGACGTCGACGGCGACGGCATCCCGTGGCGCACCCTGCCGGGCACGCACCCGAGCAAGGGCGCGTACTTCACGCGCGGCACCACGCGCGACGCCTACGCGCGCTACTCCGAGGCCGGCCCCGACTATCTCTACAACGTGCAGCGGCTGCTCACCAAGTTCGCCACCGCGGCCACGCTGGTGCCGCAGCCGGTGCTGCGCAAGGCCGCGCGCAAGACGCGGCTGGGCGTCGTCTACTTCGGCTCCACCGCGCCGGCGATGGACGAGGCGCTGGCGACGATGGCGGCCTCGGGCATCCACATCGACGCGCTGCGGCTGCGCGCCTTCCCGTTCCCCGCGTCGGTGGCGGAGTTCATCAAGGGCCACGAGCGCGTGTTCGTGGTCGAGCAGAACCGCGACGCGCAGATGCGCAGCCTGCTGATCAACGAGCTCGACTGCGACCCGCAGCGCCTGGTGCCGGTGCGCCACTACGACGGCACGCCGATCACCGCGCGCTTCATCGCCCGCACGATCACGCGGCACGTCCACGCCATCGCGGTGGCGCCGCAGGAGAACGCGTCGTGACCTACATCGCCAAGCCCCGGCTGCACCACCCGACCCTCGAGCGCAACAAGGTCGGCTACACGCGGCGCGACTACGAGGGCAAGATCTCGACCCTGTGCGCGGGCTGCGGCCACGACTCCATCTCGGCGGCCATCATCCAGGCGTGCTGGGAACTCGACGTGCAGCCGCATCGCGTGGCCAAGCTCTCGGGCATCGGCTGCTCGAGCAAGACGCCCGACTACTTCCTCGGCGCGAGCCACGGCTTCAACACCGTGCACGGCCGCATGCCCAGCGTGCTGACCGGCGCCAACCTCGCGCACCGCGACCTGCTGTACCTCGGCGTGAGCGGCGACGGCGACTCCGCGTCCATCGGCCTCGGGCAGTTCGCGCACGCCATGCGGCGCGGCGTGCGCATGGTCTACATCGTCGAGAACAACGGCGTGTACGGCCTGACCAAGGGCCAGTTCTCGGCCACCGCCGACCGCGGCTCGATGTCGAAGAAGGGCGCCACCAACCACGACGCGCCGGTCGACCTGATCGGCATGGCGCTGCAGCTCGGCGCCACCTACGTGGCGCGCGGCTTCTCGGGCGACAAGGCGCAGCTCGTGCCGCTGATCAAGGGCGCGATCGGCCATGGCGGCGCGGCCTTCCTCGACGTCATCAGCCCGTGCGTGGCGTTCAACAACCACGCCGGCAGCACGCGCAGCTACGACCACGTGCGCGCGCACAACGAGGCGGTCAACCGCATCGACTTCATCGACCTCGCGCCCGCGGTCGAGGCCGCGGCGGCGCCGGGCGAGGCCATCGACCTGCCGTCGCCCGGCGGCGGCACCATGCGGCTGCGGCGCCTGCACGCCGACTACGACCCGACCGACCGCATCGCGGCGATGAACCACCTGCAGGCGATGGCCGCGGCCGGCGAGATCGCGACCGGGCTGCTGTACGTCGACCCGACGGCGAAGGACCTGCACGCGGCGCTGAACACGTGTGCGCGGCCGCTCAACGCGCTCGGCGAGCGCGAGCTGTGCCCGGGCGCGGCAGCGCTGGCGAAGATCAACGCGTCGTTGCGCTGAAGCGGTTCGCGTCGCGCGGTCCGCATCCGCGTGCGCGCGGCGCGCAGCACCCGCGTTCGAGCGGCCCGCGGCGCCCGCGACCGCGCCGACCTACACGTGCCGCCCGGCCTTGCGCCGCACGCGCGTCTGCACCTGCGTGACCTTCGGCGCGTTCGCGGCGCGCTCCTCCAGGCGCGAGCGCGGCGTGCGCTTGCCGTGGCGCGCGGCGGGCTGCGGCACGGCCGCCGGCACGTCCTTCGACGGCACGGCGTCGACCTCGGCGTCGGCCGGCGGGATCCACACCCCGGCCGGCGGCCACGGCATGCCGGGCCAGCGCAGCTTGAACGAATCGCGCCACAGCGCCCACCACGCTTCGCTCGCGGCATTCATGGTCTCGGCGATGTGGCGGCTCGACTCGAGCATCGCCTCGGGGCTCCACCAGCGCATCCAGGGGGTCATGTCGTGCCTCCGTGAAGCAGTGTCGACGACAGATTATTGAGCTTTCCAACGTGCGCGACGGCCACACCGTCGGTTCGAGCGACAGCCGCACATGTCCGTTCTGGAGCGCTCAAGGGTCGCGCCGCACCAGCAGCACCAGCGCCGCCGCACCGAGCAACAGGTACAGCGCCAGGCTCCAGAACTCGTAGGGCACGCCGAGCAGGTCGACCGCGGCGTCGGCGCACGACGCGCGCACCGCGAACACGTCGGGCAGCAGCGAGTCGAGCTTCAGCCCCGAGACGATGCGGTCGGCCAGCGTGAGCTTGCAGGAGTCGGACTGCGCTGCCACGAAGTGCTGCCACAGCGCCGACGCGACACCCGACGCGGCGAGCGCGAGCACGCCGAGCGACGCGGTCACGCGCCCGGCCGTGCCGCGCCACGCGAGGCCGATCACGCACACCGCGGCGATGGCCACGAACACCAGCCGCTGCAGCACGCACCACGGACACGGCTGCATGTCGAACACGTGCTGCGACAGCAGCGCCGCGGCCACGGCGGCGAGGCTGAGCAGCGCGAGGGCGGCGAACCAGCGGGGCGCGCTCATCGAACGCTCACCTCGTCTCGGCGATCAGCTCGATCTCGACGCAGGCGCCCAGCGGGATCTGCGCCACGCCGAAGGCACTGCGCGCGTGCGAGCCGCGCTCCGCTCCGAACACCTCCACCATCAGCTCCGAACAACCGTTGGTGACCAGATGCTGCTCGGTGAACTGCGGCGTGCTGTTGACCAGGCTCATGACCTTGACGATCCGCGCGACGTTGTCGAGCCCCACGGCCGCGTGCAAGGTGCCCAGCAGGTCGATCGCCACCGCGCGCGCGGCGAGCTTGCCGGTGGCGGTGTCGATCTCGCGGCCGAGCTGGCCGACCCAAGGCTTGCCGTCCTTCTTCGCGATGTGGCCGGACAGGAAGACGAGCGGGCCGCTGCGCACGAACGGCACGTAGGCCGCGGCGGGGGTGGCCACGGCGGGCAGGGTGATGCCGAGTTGCTGCAGGCGCTGGACGATGGAGTCGGACATGGCGGGTGTGGGTGAGTCTGAGAAGGTGGCGGGGCCGCCGCACGGTCGCTGAACGCGGCGCGGCGGTGGCCGCGCCGCATCGGCCTCGACCGCTGCGCAGCCGCACTGCGCAGGGTCGTGGAAATCGTACACCGCCGCGCCTCCTACACTGGGCCATGCGCCGCGCCTCGATCGCCCTGCCGCCGGCCGCCTTCGCGCTGGCATGGCTGGCGGGCAGCGCGGCGCAGTTGCGCCAGCCCGCGCTGTGGGATGCCGGCGCGTACGCGGCGCTGTTCGCGGCGGGACTCGCGTGCGCGGTGCTCGCGTGGCGGGCACGGCGGTCGGCCCGGGCCTGCGTCGTGCTCGCCGTCGCGTCGGCGCTCGCGCTCGCGTTCGCGCAGGCCGGCTGGCGTGCGCACGCGCGACTGTCCGATGCGCTGCCCGCGGCGCTGGAAGGCGCCGACCTGCGCGTGACGGGCGTGATCGCGACCTTGCCGGTGCACGGCGCGGCGGGGCAGCGTTTCGGGTTCGACGTGGAGTCCGCGCACACGGTCGACGGCGATCCGCTGCGCGTGCCGCGCCGCATCGCGCTCGGCTGGTACCACGACGCCGACGCGGCGGCACCCGAGCTGCGCGCCGGCGACCGCTGGCGCTTCGTCGTGCGGCTGCGCCGGCCGCACGGCGCGCGCAATCCGCACGGCTTCGACTACGAGCTGCGCCTGTTCGAAGACGGCGTGCGCGCCACCGGCTACGTGCGCATCGCGCACGAGGCGCGGCGCCTGGAGGCGGCCGTCGCGCATCCGCTGGAGCGCGCGCGCCAGCGCGTGCGCGACGCGATCGTGGCGCAGGTGCCCGACCGGGGCGCCGCCGGCGTGCTCGCGGCGCTGGTGGTCGGCGACCAGGCGGCGATCGAGCGCGACGACTGGGAGCTGTACCGCATCACCGGCATCGCGCACCTCATGAGCATCAGCGGCCTGCACGTGACCATGTTCGCGTGGCTCGCCGGGCTGGCGACCGGCGCGCTGTGGCGGCGCAGCGGCGCGCTCGTGCAGCGGCTGCCCGCGCCGACCGCGGCGCTGTGGGGCGGCCTCGCGGCGGCGGCGGGCTATGCGCTGTTCGCCGGCTGGGGCGTGCCGGCGCAGCGCACGGTGTGGATGCTCGCGACCGTCGCCGTGCTGCGCACGGCCGGGCTGCACTGGCCGTGGCC
>CAZFET010000089.1:0-2890 GCA_964517545.1 uncultured Burkholderiaceae bacterium | reverse complement strand
GTGATGCTGGCCGCGGCCTTCGTGGCGACCGTGGCGGATGCGTGGGCGCTGCTGCAGCCGGGCATCTGGTTGTCGTTCGCCGCGGTCGGCCTGCTGCTCGCGTCGGAGCCGGCGCAGCGCACGGCGACGCCGGGCGCGGCGCGCGCGGCCGATCCGCCGTGGGCCGCGCGCGGCGGCTCGATCGTCGTGTCGGCGCTGCGCACGCAGGCCGTGGCCACGCTCGGCCTCGCACCGCTGACCTTGCTGTTCTTCCAGCAGGTGTCGCTGGTCGGTTTCGCGGCCAACCTGCTGGCGATTCCGCTGGTCACCTTGCTCGTCACGCCGCTGGCGATGCTCGGCGTCGTGCTGCCGCCGATCTGGCACGCGGCGGCGGCGAGCCTCGCGCCGCTGCAGGCCGCGCTCGGCGCGCTGGCGTCGTGGCCCGCGGCCACGTGGCAGGCCGGCGTGGCGCCGGGCTGGGCGCAGGCCGCCGGGCTGGCGGCGGGCGCGGTCGCGGTGGCGCCGCTGCCGTGGCGGCTGCGGCTGCTGGCCGCGCCGCTCGTGCTGCCGCTGCTCGCACCGCTGCCGCCGGTGCCGCCGCCCGGCCGCTTCGACGTGGTGGCGGCCGACGTGGGCCAGGGCACCGCGGTGATCGTGCGCACGCGCTCGCACGTGCTGCTGTACGACAGCGGCCCGCAATACTCGCGCGACGGCGACGCCGGCCAGCGCGTGCTGCTGCCGCTGCTGCGCGCGCGCGGCGAGCCGCGGCTGCAGATGCTCGTACTGAGCCACCGCGACACCGATCACGTCGGCGGTGCGGCCAGCGTGCTCGGCGCGCTGCCGGTGGACGAACTGCTGCACTCGCTCGAAGACGGCCATCCGCTCGTCGCCGGGCGCCGCGACGCGCGCCGCTGCGCCGCCGGCCGTCGCTGGCGCTGGGACGGCGTCGACTTCGAGCTGCTGCATCCGACCGACGACGACCGCGTGCGCGCGCCGAAGCCCAACGCGGTGTCGTGCGTGCTGCGCGTGAGCGGCGAAGGCGGCGCGCTGCTGCTGGCCGGCGACATCGAGCTGGCGCAGGAGGCGGCGCTCGTCGCGCGCTCGGGCGACTCGCTCGCGAGCGACGTGCTGCTCGTGCCGCACCACGGCAGCCGCACCTCGTCGAGCGACGCGCTGCTCGACGCGGTGCAGCCGCGCGTGGCGATCGTGCAGGCCGGCTACCGCAACCGCTTCGGCCACCCGGCGGCGCCGGTGGTCGAGCGCTACGCGGCGCGCGGCGTCGAGCTCGTGCGCAGCGACCGCTGCGGCGCCTGGCAGTGGCGGCAGGGCGAAGGCCTGATGCGCTGCGAGCGCGCGGCCGAGCCGCGCTACTGGCAGCACCGGCCCTGAGCGGCACGCCGTGCGCGGCGGCGCCGCCGAAGACCGCGCAGCGCGAGCGCCGCGTGACATCATGCGGCGCGAGGCCCGCAACTTGCTAAGCTGCCTTCGGGGGTTCGGATGAAGCCGACGTTCGACGAGATGCATGCCACCAGCACGATGGTCCGCGAGCACTATCGGCTCTACCACCGCTGGCTGGTGCAGCAGCCCGGCGACGTGATGCGCGCGCGGCGCGAAGAGGCGGAGATGATCTTCCGCCGCGTCGGCATCACCTTCGCCGTGTACGGCCAGAAGGACGAGGACGGCGCGGGCACCGAGCGGCTGATCCCGTTCGACCTGATCCCGCGCATCATCCCGGCGGCCGAGTGGCAGACGATGGAGGCCGGCCTGCGCCAGCGCGTGAGCGCGCTCAACCGCTTCGTCGAGGACGTCTACCACGGGCAGGAGATCCTGAGGGCCGGCGTGGTGCCGGCCGAGCAGGTGCTGCACAACGCGCAGTACCGGCCGCAGATGGCGGGCATCGACGTGCCCGGCGGCGTGTACTCGCACATCGCCGGCATCGACATCGTGCGCGCCGCCAACCCCGACGGCGGCGGCAGCTACTACGTGCTGGAGGACAACCTGCGCGTGCCCAGCGGCGTGAGCTACATGCTCGAGAACCGCAAGATGATGATGCGGCTGTTCCCCGAACTGTTCGAGCACCACCGCGTGGCGCCGGTCGCGCACTACCCCGACCTGCTGCTCGAGACCTTGCGCGCGGTGTCGCCGGCCGGCGTGAACGAGCCGACCGTCGTCGTGCTCACGCCGGGCATGTACAACAGCGCGTACTTCGAGCACGCCTTCCTCGCGCAGCAGATGGGGGTCGAGCTGGTCGAGGGGCAGGACCTGTACGTGCGCGACGGCTTCGTCTACATGCGCACGACGCAGGGACCGAAGCGCGTCGACGTGATCTATCGCCGCGTCGACGACGACTTCCTCGACCCGCGCGTGTGGCGGCCCGACTCCACGCTCGGCTGCGCCGGGCTGATGGAGGTCTATCGCGCCGGCAACATCACCGTGGCCAACGCGGTGGGCACGGGCATCGCCGACGACAAGTCGATCTACCCCTACGTGCCGAAGATGATCGAGTTCTACCTCGGCGAGCGGCCGATCCTGCAGAACGTGCCGACCTGGCTGTGCCGCGAGTCCGACGACCTGCGCCACGTGCTCGACCAGCTGCACGAGCTGGTGGTCAAGGAGGTCCACGGCGCGGGCGGCTACGGCATGCTGGTCGGGCCGGCCGCCACGCGCGAGGAGATCGCGGCGTTTCGCGCGCAGCTGCTCGCCAACCCCGCCAACTACATCGCGCAGCCGACGCTCGCGCTGTCGACCTGCCCGACCTTCGTCGAGTCCGGCATCGCGCCGCGGCACATCGACCTGCGGCCCTTCGTGCTGTCGGGCAAGAGCGTTCAGATGGTGCCCGGCGGCCTGACGCGCGTCGCGCTGAAGGAAGGCTCGCTGGTGGTCAACTCGTCGCAGGGCGGCGGCACCAAGG
>CAZFET010000088.1:10620-11918 GCA_964517545.1 uncultured Burkholderiaceae bacterium | reverse complement strand
CTCTACACCCGCGAATTCGGCAAGATAGGCGCTCTGGCAAAAGGAGCTAAACGGCTGAAAGGTCCTTTCGAGTCTGCTCTTGACCTCCTAGCCCTTTGTCGAATAGTCTTCCTCCGCAAATCGTCCGACGCGCTGGACTTGTTGACCGAGGCCAAACTGCAACGGTCGTTTCGTCCGGCGGCGCGCGATTTACGGAGCCTGTACGCGGCCTACTACGTGGCGGAACTATTGGACGGGCTGACGGACGACTACGACCCGCATCCGGAGCTTTTCGACCTGGCCGACCAGACCCTTTTGGCCCTTTCTCAAGGCGAGCACGTCGCACGGCGGCTGCTCGGTGCGCGGCGCGCGCTGGCGCTGTCGGGGTTCCTCGGCGGCTTCGTGTCGAGCACGGCCACCGTGGCGTCGTTCGGCGCGCAGGCGCGCGGCGGCGCGATGCCGCCGCGCGCCGCCGCGGGCGCGGCCACCCTGTCGGGTGCGGCGACCTGGCTGCAGGCGCTGGCCGTCGCATCGGTCGTGCAGCCGGCGGCGCTCGGCTGGCTCGTCGCACCGGCGCTGGCCGGCGCCGTCGTGGCCGCGCTGGCCGGCGCCGCGCTGCTGTGGCGGGTGCCGCCCGATGGCGCGCCGGTCGGGCCTGCCGGCACGCGCAGCGCGCTGCGGCTGCGCGAGTCGGTGCTGGTGGCCGCGCTGATCGGCGCGGTGTCGGCCGGCGTCGGGCTGGCCCAGGCGCGCTTCGGCGCGAGCGGCGTGTTCGCCGGCGCCGCGCTCGCGGCACTGGCCGATGCGCATGCCGCGATCGCCTCGGTGCTGGCCTTGCAGCGCGCGGCGCAGATCGACGCCGCGCAGGCGCTGCAGGCCGCGCTGCTCGCGGTGAGCGTCAACACGGTGTCGCGCGCGGTGGTGGCGTGGGCAGGCGGCGGCGCGCGCTACGGCGCCGAGGTGGCCACGGGGCTCGCGCTGTCGGCCGCGGCGGCATGGGGCGTGGCCTCGGCCGCCGCGCCGGGCTGACCGCGTCGCGCCGCTCTGCGAGACTGCGCGCATGGACCCCGCATCCGCAGCCGCAGCACCCGGCGCGGCGCCGCGCGCGCCCGCCACCCTGGTGCTCGCCACCTGCAACCTGCTGAACCTCGCGCTGCCCGGCCGCGGCTTCTACGACAACGTCGAGCCGTACGGCGCCGACGAGTACGAGCGCAAGATCGCGTGGACCGGCTCGATGCTGCGCCGCCTGAACGCCGACGTGATCGCGTTCCAGGAGGTGTGGGACGAGGCCGCGCTGCGCGACGCGGCGGCGGCCAGCG
>CAZFET010000088.1:0-10610 GCA_964517545.1 uncultured Burkholderiaceae bacterium | reverse complement strand
ATCCGCACGTGATCGCGCCCGGTGCCGAGGCCGGCGCCGTCGGCACGCCGCGCCTGGGACTGGCGAGCCGGCTGCCGCTGCGGCGCGCGCTGGTGCACGTGGGCTTCGCACCCGGCTGCGCCGTCGACGTGCCCGAGCTCGGCCCGCACGCGCGCTTCGAGCGCCCGGTGCTCGAGGCCGTGGTCGAGCTGCCGGGCGCGCGCGGCGAGCTGACGGTGCTGGTCGTGCACCTGAAGAGCAAGCGGCCGAAGTTCCTGCAGGACCAGGCCGGCAACGTGACCGAGGACCGCGACGATCCGCGCGTCGTCGCGCGCGCCGCGTTGCGCTCGCTGGTCATGCGTGCGGCCGAAGCGGCCGCGCTGCGCGCGATCGTGATCGAGCGCCTCGCCGGCACGCGCGCGCCGCTGGCGCTGCTGGGCGACCTGAACGACGCGCCCGCCGCCGTCACCACGCAGATCGTCGCGTCGACGCAGGCGATCGCGTGGGACCGCGAGGCGCGCGACCACGCGCTGTGGCACGCGGTCGACGTGCAGACCGGGCACTCGGTGCGTCGCGACGTCGCGTACTCGCACCTGCACCAGGGCGAGCCCGACATCCTCGACCAGGTGTGGGTGTCCGAGGAGTTCGTCGCCGGCTCGCGCTTCGCGATCGGCGACGTGCGCCGCGTCGAGTACTTCAACGACCACCTGCACGAGGGCCGCGACCGCACGCGCTCGGATCACGGATTCGTGCGCGCGCTGCTGCGGCTGGCCCCCTGATCGGGCCGGGCCGCAGCGCTTCGACGGCACGTCAGCGCGGCTGCGCGCGGATCGACTCGACCTGCGCGATCGATCCGTTGATCCACGTCGCCGACAGGCCGGCCTTGTTGCCCAGGTCGGCCAGCTGCGCCTTCTCGGCCTGGGTGAGCGGCGGACTGCCCCGCTGCGCCAGCGCGCCGAGCTGCGCGTTGAACGCCTGGATCTGCGGCGAGTTCTGCTTCTGCAGCGCGTAGTCGTAGTCGAGCGTCGTGCGCGCGAGCTGATCTTTCAGCATCTGCTGCGTGAGCTGGTCGGCCACGGAAGTGAAGGAGGCGGTCAGCGGCGGGATCATCGGTCGTCCTTTCAGCTCAGTGGTAGAGACCTCCGGTCCATAGCACCGGACCACTCGCCTTCAATCGAAGCGGCCAACGCATCGGCGCGGGCGCCGTCCTCTGCGTTCGCACACGCATGCCGATGTTTCACTCTGTCGCGCTCGGACACAGTGCCGCTCGCCTGCCGCTGTTACGGTCCCGCTTCAGATGATTGTTGAACCTGCTGTCGAGAGGATCGGTCCGTGGCTTGGAAGGCTTCGCAGTGGCACACCCTGTGGCAGGGGTCGTCGATCGTGCTGTACCGCGACGACGCCGAGGTCGACCGTGTCGCCGCGGCCGACATCCGGCGCGTCGTCGTCGTGTACGGCGGCGCGGGCGACACGCCGGGCGACCTGTCGTACGCGGTGATCGAGACCGACGACTCGCACGTGATCTTCCCGGCCGAGACCGGCATCGCCGGGCGCATCCACTTCGAGCGGCAGAGCTTCTGGTCGGGGCTCGCCGCGATCTACTGGGTGCCCGAGGCGCAGGCCGGCCTGCCGGCAAGACTGCGCCGCGGCTCGTGGCTGTCGCGGCGCACCCGGGCGCAGTACCAGCGGCTGCCGAAGACCGAACTCGCCGCGCTCGTCGACGCCTGGCCGCTCGAAGGCCCGCAGACCTGGGAACAGCGCAAGTGGGAGCGCATCGAGCGCAGCCGGCCGTTCGCGGCGGCGCCGGGCGCGGGCCACGCGCGGGCGCGCTGACGCGGCCCCGCTCGTCGGCGCACGACCGCAGGCGCGCCCCGGCCGCACGATCGGTACATCGGCCGGCACATCGACCGGCGCATCGCCGCGCCGCCCCCGAAACGACACGACCCGCCAGCGGCGGGTCGTGAGGCGCGGAGCCGGAACGGGCGTCAGGCCGCGTTCTTCGGCGCTGCCTTCTTGGTGGCCTTCTTCTTCGCGGTCTTCTTCGTCTCGGCCTTCTTCATCGCCGCCTCGGGCGCGGCCTTCTTCTCTTCCTTGGCAGCCGGCGCGGCCGGTGCCGCCGGTGCCGCCGGGGCGGCCGGTGCCGCGGGCGTGGCAGGCGCGGCGGCCTGGGCGAACACGCCGGTGGCGAACGCAGCGGCAACGACGGCGGCAATCAGCTTCTTCATCATGGATGTCCCTCCGGGAACATGGTCGAGCAATGGCGCTCGACGGGCCCAACGCGGGCCGCTGTCCGAGCGTTGACCGGGGTCACCCGCGTCGCGCGGGATTCACTCGAAGCGCCCTTCGCGCAGCCACTTCGTCGCGACCCACTTCTCGCCTTCGAGCACCGGGGCGCCGCCGTGCAAGGTGCGCGTGACCGGGTGCGCGCGGTCGTAGCTGAAGAACACCGCATTGCCCTTGAGCGGCGCCACCTCGAGCATCACGTCGGGGAAGGTCGTGCCGCCGCCGCGCGCGGGCGTGTTGAGGTACATCACGAGCGTGCCGACGCGCTGCCCGCCGCGCTTGAGGATGACGGGCGTGCCGGGCAGCGCGGGGTCGAAGTAGTCGTGGTGCGGCTTGTACTCGGCGCCCGGCCGGTAGCGCAGGATCTGCACGCCTTCGCCGTTCTCGACGGGCCAGTTCACCAGCGCCGCGATGCGCGCCTCCAGCCGCGCGAGCACGGGGTGCTCGCCGCGATTGAAGAACATGCCGTCGCTCGTGCGCGCCGCATTGATCTCGTTGCCGCCGGTGCTGGTGTCGACCGTCTCCGAGCGCGCGAGCCGGGGATTCGCGAGCTCGATGATCTCGTCGCACTCCTCGTCCGACAGCAGGCCGCCGAACACCACCACGCGCGGATTGCGCATGCTCATCAGCACGCGCACGTCACGGTCTGCCGCGCGGATCACGGCCGGCGAGCCGGCCAGGTCGGGCTCGGGCACCGGCACCGGCGGCGGCAGGCCCTGCTGGCGCGCGTGCTCCTCGAGGTAGCCGCGCAAGGTGGTCTCGAGCGCGTCGAGCGCGACGTCCTCGTCCCAGCCGCTGGCCTTCATCGAGGCGAGCACGGTCTCGGGCGGATGCCCGGCGCGCGCCTGCTCGACGATCCACGCGCGCAGCTCGGGGGTGACGATCTGGGGGCTGCTCATGCGCCGAATTGTCGCGCAGGGGCAGCCTCGTCGAGGCTTCACTGGTGAGCGCATCACGTCGCTGCGCGACATGAGCGCTCCCCGAATCCAGCCACGGCGCTCGCGCGCCGCCCCGCTGCGCGGGGTGGATCAGTTGGTCTGGGCCAACTGATCCAGGATGGCTGGATTCTCCAGGGTGCTGGTGTCCTGGGTGATCGTCTCGCCCTTGGCGATCGAGCGCAGCAGGCGGCGCATGATCTTGCCCGAGCGCGTCTTGGGCAGGTTGTCGCCGAAGCGGATGTCCTTGGGCTTGGCGATCGGGCCGATCTCCTTGGCCACCCAGTTGCGCAGCTCGTTGGCGATCTTCTTCGCCTCGTCGCCGGTGGGGCGCGGGCGCTTGAGCACGACGAACGCGCAGATCGCCTCGCCGGTGGTCTCGTCGGGACGGCCCACCACGGCGGCCTCGGCCACGAGCTCGGTGCAGCTCACGAGCGCCGACTCGATCTCCATCGTGCCCATGCGGTGGCCGCTGACGTTAAGCACGTCGTCGATGCGGCCGGTGATGGTGAAGTAGCCCGTCTTCGCGTCGCGGATCGCGCCGTCGCCGGCGAGGTAGTAGCCCTTGAGCTCCGGCGGGTAGTAGCTCTTCTTGAAGCGCTCGGGGTCGCCCCAGATCGTGCGGATCATCGACGGCCACGGCTTCTTGATCACCAGGATGCCGCCCTGCCCGTTCGGCACGTCGGCACCGGTCTCGTCGACCACGGCCGCCTGGATGCCGGGGAAGGGCAAGGTGCACGAGCCCGGCACGAGCGTGGTCACGCCGGGCAGCGGCGTGATCATGTGGCCGCCGGTCTCGGTCTGCCAGAAGGTGTCGACGATCGGGCAGCGGCCGCCGCCCACGTGCTGGTGATACCACTCCCAGGCGGCCGGGTTGATCGGCTCGCCCACCGAGCCGAGCAGCCGCAGGCTGGACAGGTCGTAGTTCTTCGGGTGCACCTTCTCGTTGGTCTCGGCCGCCTTGATGAGCGAGCGGATCGCGGTGGGCGCGGTGTAGAAGATGGTGACCTTGTGCTTCTGGATCATCTGCCAGAAGCGCCCCGCGTCGGGGTAGGTCGGGATGCCCTCGAACACGATCTCGGTGCCGCCGAGCGCGAGCGGGCCGTAGGCGATGTAGGTGTGGCCGGTGACCCAGCCGATGTCGGCCGTGCACCAGAAGACGTCGCTGTCCTTCAGGTCGAAGGTCCACTTGGTGGTGAGCGCCGCGTGCAGCAGGTAGCCGCCGCTGGAGTGCTGCACGCCCTTGGGCTTGCCGGTCGAGCCCGACGTGTACAGCAGGAACAGCGGGTGCTCGGCGCCCACCCACTCGGGTTCGCAGGTGACGGCCTGCTGCGCGGCGAGCTCGTGCATCCACACGTCGCGCGGCGCCTTGAACGCCACGTTGCCGCCGGTGCGGCGGTAGACGATCACGTTTCGGATCGAGTCGCAGCCGCCCATGCCGAGCGCCTCGTCGACGATGGCCTTCAGCGGCAGCGACTTGCCGCCGCGCATCTGCTCGTCGGCGGTGATCACCATCACCGCGCCGGCGTCCTCGATGCGGTCGCGCAGGCTCTGCGCGCTGAACCCGCCGAACACGACCGAGTGCGTGGCGCCGATGCGCGCGCAGGCCTGCATCGCGACCACGCCTTCCACGCTCATCGGCATGTAGACGACCACGCGGTCGCCCTTCTTCACGCCCAGCGCCTTCAGCGCGTTGGCCATGCGGCAGGTGCGCTCCAGCAGGTCCTGGTAGGTGACCCTGGCGACGCTGCCGTCGTCGGCCTCGAAGATGATGGCGGTGCGGCTGCCCAGCCCGCGCTCGACGTTGCGGTCGAGGCAGTTGTAGCTGACGTTCAGCGTGCCGTCCTCGAACCACTTGAAGAACGGCGCGTTCGAGTCGTCGAGCGTCCGGGTGAACGGCGTCTTCCACGTCACCGTCTCGCGCGCCAGGCGCGCCCAGAAGCCGGCGTAGTCGGCCTCGGCTTCCTTGACGAGCTTCTCGTACGCGGCCATGCCCGGCACGTGGGCGGTCTTGACGAACGATTCCGGCGGCGGATAGAGCTTGTCGGTCATGCTTGTCTCCAGGGCTTGCGACTGACGATGCGGTGCGGTGGATCGGGGCGCCCGCCACTGTGGGGCGAGCGCCTGACGGACCGCTTACTCTAGCCAGAGCGCGCCCGGCCGCGCCACTAGAATCCGCCCCCACCGCCGGGTTGTCCGGCTCCGCCGCCCACGCCCCCATGGCCGAACTCCGCGACCCGACCGACGTCCGCCTGCGCCCGCTGCCGAACCTGATCTTCGCCAGCCGCTGGCTGCAGCTGCCGCTGTACCTCGGGCTCATCCTCGCGCAGGGCGTCTACGTCTTCCACTTCTGGGTGGAGCTCGTCCACCTGATCGAGGCGGCGTTCGGCAACACCGACGCGATCGCGAAGCTGGTCACCAGCATCGGCTACAAGTCCGACGTCGCCGTCACCTCGCTCAACGAGACGATCATCATGCTGGTCGTGCTGGCGCTGATCGACGTGGTGATGATCTCCAACCTGCTCATCATGGTGATCGTCGGCGGCTACGAGACCTTCGTCTCGCGCATGCGCCTCGAAGGCCACCCCGACCAGCCGGAGTGGCTGAGCCACGTGAACGCCTCGGTGCTGAAGGTGAAGCTGGCCACCGCGATCATCGGCATCAGCTCGATCCACCTGCTCAAGACCTTCATCAACGCGGCCAACTACGACGAGAAGGTGCTGCTGTGGCAGACGGTCATCCACGTCGCCTTCCTGTTCTCCGCGCTGGCCATCGCGCTGGCCGACCGGGCGATGAGCCCGGCGCGCGCCGACGCGCACTGAACGTCTTCGTCACCCAAGGAGCGTGCCGGTGAATCTGCTGTTGTTCATCGCCGGGCTCGCGGCGCTGATCGCGGGCGCGGAACTGCTGGTGCGCGGCGCGTCGAAGCTCGCGCTGTCGCTGGGCATCTCGCCGCTGGTGGTCGGGCTCACCATCGTCGCCTTCGGCACCAGCTCGCCGGAGATGGCGGTGTCGGCCGGCGCCGCGCTCGACGGCCGCACCGACATCGCGATCGGCAACGTCGTCGGCAGCAACATCTTCAACGTGCTGTTCATCCTCGGCATCTCGGCGCTCATCGTGCCGCTGGTGGTGCACGCGCAGATCATCCGGCAGGAAGTGCCGATCATGATCGGCGCGTCGCTGCTGCTGCTCGTGTTCGCGCTCGACCGCACCCTGGGCCGCTTCGACGCGCTGTTCCTGCTCGCGCTGCTGGCGGCGTACACGGTGTTCCTGATCGTGCAGTCGCGGCGCGAGACGCAGGCCACGCGCGACGAGTACGCCGCCGAGAACCGCCCCGCCACCGGCTGGGACCGCCACTGGGGCGTGCAGCTGCTGCTGGTCGTCGCGGGGCTCGTGCTGCTGGTGCTCGGCTCGGGCTGGCTGGTCGACGCGGCCACCTCCTTCGCCAGGGCGCTGGGCGTGAGCGACCTGGTGATCGGCCTGACCATCGTCGCCGCCGGTACGTCGATGCCCGAGGTGGCGGCGTCGGTGATGGCCGCCGCGAAGGGCGAGCGCGACATCGCGGTGGGCAACGTCGTCGGCAGCAACACCTTCAACCTGCTCGGCTGCCTCGGGCTGGCCGGCGTGCTCGCCCCCGACGGCCTGCCGGTGGCCGCGTCGGTGCTGAACTTCGACCTGTGGGTGATGCTCGCGGTGGCGCTGGCCTGCCTGCCGGTGTTCATGACCGGCCGCGAGATCGCGCGCTGGGAAGGCGGCGTGTTCGTCGCCTACTACGCGGCCTACACCGCCTACCTCATCCTCGCCGCGCAGCAGCACGACGCGCTGCCGGCGTACAGCGCCGCGATGCTCGGCTTCGTGGTGCCGCTGACGGTGGTCACGCTCGTCGTCGCGACCTTGCGGCGCGGCCCGCCGAAGTCCTGAGCAACGGCCGGCCGCGCGGGCGCGGCGCTCAGCGCGGCACGGTCGACACCAGCACGTCGCCGGCCGCGTCGGCCAGCACGCGCCGCGTCACGCTGCCCAGCAGCAGCTCCTCGACCACGTTGCGGCCGTGCTTGCCGACGACCACCAGATCGGCGTCCTGCTCCTGCTCGTGCTCGACGATGCGCAGGCCGGCGTCGCCCTCGGCGACGCACGGCGTCCAGCTCCGCGCCGCCAGGCCGTGCCGCGCCGCCAGCCCGTGGAGCTGCTGCACGGCCCGGCGCTCGGCGTCGCGCCGGTACTGCCGGATGGTCGCGGCATCGACCCCGGCGAACTTCAGCTTGCCCTCGAACGGCACTTCGAAGGCGTGCAGCAGCACGAGCTGCGCCTGCGGCGCCACGCGGCGCGCCAGCGCGAGCGACGCGTCCGACCAGGCCGAGAAGTCCACCGGCACCAGCAGTCGCCGGTACGGCCCGTGCGGCGCGTGACGCACCACCAGCACCGGCCGGGCCGTGCGGTGGATCAGCCGCTCGGCGGTCGACCCGAGCAGCGCGCCGCGCAGGAAGCCGCTGCCGCGCGCACCGGTCGCCACCAGGCCGGCGCCGGTCGCGTCGGCCGCCTGCACGATCCGCTCGACCACCGGACCGCATTCGACCTGCGCATCGACCGCGACGCCGTGGCGCCGCGCGAGGCCGTCGGCCAGCTCGCGCAGCTCGCGGCCGGCGCGCTGCAGCAGCGCGTCGGCCGGCTCGGCCCGGCCGAGCCACGCGCGCAGTTCGTCGAGCACGCCCGAGGGCAGCACGTGCAGCAGCGTCGCCGCCGCGCTGCCGGCATCGCCGGACTCGGCGGCCAGCATCGCCGCGCGTTCGGCCGCGTGTCGCGCCGGCGCCGACAGGTCGGTCGCGGCCAGCACGTGCGAGATCGCGTTCATCGCGCCCACTCCTTCGACGTCGATGCCGGCGTGCCCGGCGGACCCGGCGCGGCCGCGGCGCGCCAGCGCCGCAGCGCGAGCTTCTCCAGCTCCAGCACCAGCAGCACCGCCGCGCCCACCGCGACGATCTGCAGCCCGGCCGCGAGATCCAGCGCGCGCGTGCCGAACATCGCCTGCATGAACGGCGCATACGTGAACGCGAGCTGCAGCGCGAACACCGCCGTCACTGCCGCCAGCACGCGCGGCGTGCCCTTCACGCCCTGCACGGTGAACGACGGCGCCTTGAGGTAGCGCACGCTGAACAGGTAGAACACTTCCATCGCGACCAGCGTGTTGACGGCCACGGTGCGCGCCTCGGCGGCGTCGGCGCCGCGCGCGAGCGCCGCTTCGTGCATGCCGAAGATGCCGGCCATGAACAGCGCCGACACGAACACGATGCGCCAGGCGACGAAACCACTCAGCATCGGCTCGCCCGGCGGACGCGGCGGGCGGCGCATCGCGTCGGGCTCGGTGGGCTCGAAGGCCAGCACCATCGCCAGCGCGACCGAGCTGACCATGTTGACCCACAGGATCTGCGCCGGCGCGATCGGCAGCGCCACGCCGGCCAGCACGGCCACCAGCAGGCTCAGCGATTCGCCGCCGTTGACCGGCAGCAGGAAGGTCACCGTCTTGCGCAGGTTGTCGTAGACCGTGCGGCCTTCCTCGACCGCGTGCGCGATGGAGGCGAAGTTGTCGTCGGCCAGCACCATCGCGCCGGCCTGCTTGGCGGCCTCGGTGCCCTTGCGGCCCATCGCCACGCCCACGTCGGCCTGCGCCAGCGCGGGCGCGTCGTTCACCCCGTCGCCGGTCATCGCCACCACCTCGCCGCGCGACTGCAGCGCGCGCACGAGGCGCAGCTTGTGCTCGGGGCTGGCACGCGCGAACACGTCGACCTCGGCCGCCACGTCGCGCAAGGCGGCGTCGTCCATGGCCTCCAGCTCGGGGCCGGTGACGGCGCGCTCGCCGTCGCCGAGGCCGAGCTGGCGGGCGATGGCCGCGGCCGTGTCGGCGTGGTCGCCGGTGATCATCTTCACGCGGATGCCCGCGGCGCGGCACTGCGCCACCGCGCGCACCGCCTCCTCGCGCGGCGGGTCGATGATGCCCACCAGGCCGATCAGCGCGAGGCCCTGCGCCACGTCGGCGTGGGTCAGGTCCTCGTGCGTCGCCGGCACGCTGCGCTGCGCGAGCGCGAGCACGCGACGGCCCGCGCGCGCCTGCGCCGACACGCGCGCGTGCCAGGCCGGCGCGTCGATCGGCCGCGGCGTGCCGTCGGCCGCCAGCTCCGCGGCGCACATCGCGATCACGCGCTCCGGCGCGCCCTTGACCAGCACCACGCGCGCGTCGCCCGAGGCGTCCGGATGCAGGGTCGCCATGAAGCGATGCTCCGACTCGAACGGGATCACGTCGAGCCGCGGCCGGTCCTGCGCCAGGGTGGCCGGATCGAGCCCCGCCTTCATCGCCAGGGTGAGCAGCGCGCCCTCGGTCGGGTCGCCGGCCAGCTGCCACTGGCCGTTGCGCTCGACGAGGCTGGCGTCGTTGCACAGCGCGGCGGCCTGCGCCAGCGCGCGCGCGGCCGGCTCGAGCGCGTGCAGCGGCGCGCCGTCGCGGCTCAGGCCGCCGTCGGGGGCGTAGCCGGCGCCGGCCACGTCGATCGTCGCGTCGGCGAGCACGACCTGCTGCACGGTCATCTCGTTGCGCGTGAGCGTGCCGGTCTTGTCGGAGCAGATCACGGTCACCGAGCCGAGCGTCTCGACGGCTGGCAGGCGGCGGATCAGCGCGTGGCGCGCCGCCATGCGCTGCACGCCGATGGCCATCGTGATCGTCATGATCGCGGGCAGGCCCTCGGGAATGGCCGCGACCGCGAGGCCCACCGCGGCCATGAACATGTCGCTCGCGGCCAGCTCGCGCACCCAGGTGCCGAAGCCGAACAGCAGCGCCGCGAGCGCGAGGATCACCGCGGTGAGCCGGCGCGCGAACGCCGCCATCGCGCGCAGCAGCGGCGTGGTGCCCGCCTCCACCGCCTCGAGCATGCGACCGATGCGGCCGATCTCGGTGCGCGCGCCGGTGGCCACCACCACGCCGCGCGCCTGGCCCTGCGTGACCAGGGTGCCGGCCCAGGCCATGCACGCGCGGTCGCCGATCGCCGCGGCCGCCTCGACCGGCAAGGTGTGCTTGTCCACCGGCACCGACTCGCCGGTGAGCGGCGCCTCGTCCACGCGCAGGTTGCGCGCCGCGATGAGCCGCAGGTCGGCCGGCAGCCGATCGCCCGAGGCCAGCAGCACCACGTCGCCCGGCACCAGCTCGGCGGCGTCGACGTCCTGCGGACGGCCGTCGCGCAGCGTCACCGCGTGCGGCGCGAGCAGGTGGCGGATGGCGCGCAGCGCGCGCTCGGCCTTGCCCTCCTGCACGAAACCGATCGCCGCGTTGAGCAGCACCACCGCGACGATCACGCCGGTGTCCACCCAGTGGCCGAGGGCGGCCGTCACCGTCGCCGCCGCCAGCAGCACGTAGATCAGCAGGTCGTG
>CAZFET010000087.1:0-11938 GCA_964517545.1 uncultured Burkholderiaceae bacterium | reverse complement strand
AGGCGCTGGCCAGCGCGATCGACGGCCGCGTGGTCGCGCACACGCACGCCGAGCGCCTCGACTTCGGCGAGGCGCTCGCGCACGCGCGCACGGCGGGCGTGCGCGCGCTGCTGGCGCTGGACTTCCAGCAGCGCGCGCAGCGCCTGCGCGCGCTGGCCGCGTGGCTCACCGAGCGCAAGGAGCAGCTGTACGCGCTGTCGCACCACACCGGCGCGACGCGCCACGACGGCTGGATCGACATCGAGGGCGGCACCGGCACGCTCTACGCCTACGCCGGCATGGGCGCCAACGAACTGCCGTCGGGCAACGTCGTGCACGAAGGCCCGGCCGTGCCGCTGGGCAAGCAGGGCCGCTTCGCCGGCACGCACATCCTCGTGCCGCGGCGCGGCGTGGCGGTGCACATCAACGCGTTCAACTTCCCGGTGTGGGGGCTGCTGGAGAAGTTCGCGCCGAGCTTCCTGGCCGGCATGCCGTGCATCGCGAAGCCGGCCACCGCCACCAGCTATCTGACCGAGGCCGCGGTGCGGCTGATGACGGAGTCGGGCCTGCTGCCCGAGGGCAGCCTGCAGCTCGTGATCGGCGGCACCGGCGACCTGCTCGACCGCCTGGACGGGCAGGACGTGGTCACCTTCACCGGCAGCGCCGACACCGCGGCGACGCTGCGCGCGCACCCCAACGTGCTGCGCCAGGGCATCCCGTTCAACGCCGAGGCCGACTCGCTGAACTGCGCGATCCTCGCGTCCGACGTGACCCCCGACGACGAGGAGTTCGATCTGTTCGTCAAGGAGGTGCACCGCGAGATGACGGTCAAGGCCGGCCAGAAGTGCACCGCCATCCGCCGCGCCATCGTGCCGCGTCGCCTGGTCGACGCGGTCGCGTCGAAGCTGCGCGAGCGGCTGGCCAAGACCGTGGTCGGCGACCCGTCGATCGAAGGCGTGCGCATGGGCGCGCTGGCCTCGAAGGCGCAGCAGCGCGACGTGGCCGAGCGCGTGGCCGAGCTGGCGCGCGGCAACCGCATCGTCTACGGCGAGGCCGACGGCTTCGCGCCGAAGGGCGAGCGCACGGGCGACGGCGCGTTCTTCGCGCCCACCTTGCTGCTGTGCGAGCGTCCGCTCGAGACGGCGAGCGTGCACGACGTCGAGGCCTTCGGCCCGGTCAGCACGCTGATGCCGTACGACGAACTCGACGAGGCGCTGGCCATCGCCGCGCGCGGCAAGGGCAGCCTCGTGGGCACCCTGGTCACCAAGGACCCGGCCGTCGCCGCGAAGGCCATCCCGTTCGCGGCCGCGTGGCACGGCCGCCTGCTCGTGCTCGACCGCGAGGCGGCGGCCGAGTCCACCGGCCACGGCTCGCCGCTGCCGATGCTCAAGCACGGCGGCCCCGGCCGCGCCGGCGGCGGCGAGGAGCTCGGCGGCGTGCGTGCGGTCAAGCACTACCTGCAGCGTGCGGCCGTGCAGGGCTCGCCCACCATGCTGGCCGCGGTGACCGGCGAGTACGTGCGCGGCGCGAAGGTGCAGGAGTCCGAGGTGCACCCGTTCCGCCGGCACTTCGAGGACCTGCAGATCGGCGACTCGCTGCTCACGCACCGGCGCACCGTGAGCGAGGCCGACATCGTGGCCTTCGGCGGCATCTCGGGCGACTTCTTCTACATGCACTTCGACGAGATCGCGGCGAAGGAGACGCAGTTCGGCCAGCGCATCGCGCACGGCTACTTCGTGCTGTCGGCCGCGGCGGGGCTGTTCGTCTCGCCCGGCCCCGGGCCCGTGCTGGCGAACTACGGACTCGACACCCTGCGCTTCGTCAAGCCGGTGGGCATCGGCGACACGATCCGCGCGCGCCTCACGTGCAAGCGCAAGATCGACCGCCCCACGAAGAAGGACCAGGCGCCGCAGGGCGTGGTCGCGTGGGACGTGCAGGTGACCAACCAGCACGACGAGCTGGTGGCGAGCTACGACATCCTGACCCTGGTGGCCAAGCGCGGCGCCTGAACCGGCGCGGCGCGACCACGGGGCCCGGTGCGCGAGCGCCGGGCCCTTTCTTCTCCGGCGCCCGCCCGGCCCCATCCGTCCAGCCGGGCTTTCCCGCAGGCCGCGCCGGCCGTCGATTTGTATGATGACCCGATCATCATGGAAATCGCCGCCCGCCCCCGCCCCGATGCCGCGCCGCTGGTGGCCGAACGGCTGTCGGACCGCCTGGCGGCCCGGCTGGCGGCACAGCTCGAGCGCGGCGAGCTGGCGCCGGGCGACCGGCTGCCCACCGAGCAGCAGCTCGCGCACGCGCACGGCGTGTCGCGCACCGTGGTGCGCGAAGCGGTGCACCAGCTCAAGTCGCGCGGGCTGCTGCTGTCGCGCCAGGGCTCGGGGGTCTACGTCGCACCGCCCGCCGCCCTGCGGCCGCTGGACTTCGACCCCGCGGTGCTCGGCTCGTTCGAGGCGGTGGCGCAGGTGGTCGAGGTGCGCCGTGCGATCGAGGGCGAGATCGCCGCGCTCGCCGCCGAGCGCGCCACGCGCTCCGACGTCGCCACGCTGCGCCGTGCGCTGGCGGCCCTCGACGCCGCCACCGCCGAAGGCCGCGACGGGATCGACGAAGACCTGACGCTGCACCGCGCGATCGCGGTGGCCACCGGCAACCCGCCGTGGAGGGGATCGTCACGCAGGGCATCACAGAGCAGCGCCAACGCAGCCGGCGGGAACTGCTGCAGTCGCTCGACACGCTCGGCAAGGCAATGCCGGCGAACCCGCAGTTCGAGCGCCTGCTGGTCTTCCTCGAGCAGTACCTGCGCGAGGCGATGCGCGTGACGCGCAGCAACGAGGCGCGCTACCAGCGCTTCATGGACGCGATGCGCAGCGAGCACCACGCGCTGGTCGAGGCCATCGCCGCGCACGACGCGCCGCGCGCGCGCCGGCTCGCGGTAGCGCACATGGCGCGCGCGGCCGAGCGGCTGGAGGTCGGCGGCGTGCTGCGGCGGCCGCGTGCCGCGGCGCGCCCGGCACGCCAGCGAGGCCCGCGATGAGCGCGCACGAACGCACGGCCGGTGCTGCGGGCGGCCCGGGCGACCCGGTCGCCCTCGGCGTGATAGGCCTCGGCTCGATGGGCTACGGCGCCGCCGTCTCGGCGCTGCGCCGCGGCGTCGACGTGTGGGGCCTGGACCTGCGGGCCGAGGCGCGCGAGCGGTTCGCCGCGGCCGGCGGCCGCGCCACCGAGGCGCTCGACGAGCTGGCGCGCCACTGCCGCGCGGTGATGCTGCTGGTGGTCGACGCGGCGCAGACCGAGGCGCTGCTGTTCGGCAACGGCGGCGGCAGCGGCGGCACGCCCGACGGCGACGGCGGGCTCGCCGCGCGGCTCGCGCGCGGCTCGGTGGTGATCGGCTCGGCCACGGTCGACCCGTCGCGTCCGCCGCAGTGGGAAGCGCGCCTGGCCGAACGCGGCCTGTGGTTCATCGACGCACCGGTGTCCGGCGGCGCGAAGAAGGCCGCCGAAGGCCAGATGACGGTCATGGCCTCGGGCCGGCCCGAGGCGTTCGACGCCGCCGGCCCGCTGCTCGACGCGGTGGCCGGCAAGGTCTACCGCCTCGGCGACCGCGCCGGCATCGGCTCGACCGTGAAGATGGTCAACCAGCACCTGGCCGGCGTGCACATCGCGGCCGCGTGCGAGGCCATGGCGCTGGGCATCCGCGCCGGCGCCGATCCGCACCGGCTGTACGAGGTGATCTGCCACTCGGCCGGCGTGAGCTGGATGTTCCAGAACCGCGTGCCGCACATCCTCGAGGGCGACTACACGCCGCTGTCGGCGGTGAACATCTTCGTGAAGGACCTGGGCATCGTGCAGGACGCGGCGCGCCGGCTCGCGCTGCCGCTGCCGCTGGCGGCCACCGCGCTGCAGATGTACCTGCAGGCGGCGGCGGCGGGGCATGGCGGCGAGGACGACAGCGCCGTCATCAAGATCTTCCCCGGCCTCGAGCTGCCGGGCCGCGCGGAGCGCGACGCGTGATGGCCGGCGCCGCGCGACACGGCCCCTTGCTCGGCGTGATCGCCGACGACTTCACCGGCGCCACCGACGTGGCCAGCATGCTGGTGCGCGGCGGCATGCGCACCTTGCAGACCATCGGCGTGCCGAGCGGCGACGCGCGCGACGCGGCGCTGCAGGCCGACGCGGTGGTGGTGGCGCTGAAGTCGCGCACCGCCCCGGCGGCCGACGCGGTGCGCGACTCGCTCGCCGCGCTCGCGTGGCTGCGCGAGGCCGGCGCGCGCCGCTGCTACTTCAAGGTGTGCTCGACCTTCGACTCCACGCCGGCCGGCAACATCGGGCCGGTGGCCGAGGCGCTCGCCGACGCACTGGAAGCCGGCCTCGCGCTCGTGTGCCCCGCCTTCCCCGAGAACGGCCGCACCGTCTTCCGCGGTCACCTGTTCGTGGGCGACGTGCTGCTCAGCGACTCGGGCATGCGCGACCATCCGCTCACGCCGATGACCGACGCGAACCTCGTGCGCGTGCTGCAGGCGCAGTGCACGCGCGAGGTCGGCCTGCTGCGGCACGACGTGGTGGCGCTCGGCGTCGCGGCCGTGCGCGAGCGGCTCGACGTGCTGCGGCGCGACGGCGCGGGCTTCGCCATCGCCGACGCGATCGACGACGACGCGCTGCGCGTGCTGGCCGAGGCCTGCGCCGACATGCCGCTGCTGGTGGCGGGCTCCGGCGTCGCGCTCGGCCTGCCGGCGGCGTACGCGCGACGCGGCGAACTGCTGCCCGACGCGCAGGCAGCCCGGCTCGACGCGCCCGCGGGCCCCGCCGCGCTGTTGTCGGGCTCGTGCTCGCAGGCCACCCACGCGCAGGTCGCCGCGTGGCGCGAGGCCGGCCGACCGCTGTTCGACGTCGACCCGCGTGCGCTCGCGCGCGGCGACGACGTGGCCGGCGCCGCGCTCGCGTGGGCGCGCGAACGGCTCGGGCGCGCGCCGCTGCTCGTGAGCGCGACCCTGCCGCCGGCCGCGCTCAAGGCGGTGCAGGCCGAGCTGGGCGCGGCGCGCGCCGGCGAACTGGTCGAGCAGTGCCTCGCGCGCGTCGCGCGCGGCCTGGTCGAGGCCGGCGTGCAGCGGCTGGTGGTGGCCGGCGGCGAGACCTCGGGCGCGGTGGTGCAGGCGCTCGGCGTGACGGCATTGCGCATCGGCCCGGCCGTCTGCCCCGGCGTGCCCTGGACGCAGGCGCTCGGCCGGCCGCTGCTGCTCGCGCTGAAGTCGGGCAACTTCGGCGGGCCGCAGTTCTTCGCCGAGGCGCTGCAGGCGAGCGAGGCGACGGCATGACGCACGCCGCGCTGCGCGAGGAGATCTGCCGCGTCGGCGCTTCGCTGTTCGCGCGCGGCTACGCGCACGCGAGCGCCGGCAACATCAGCGTGCGGCTGCCGGGCGACGACGGCTTCCTGATCACGCCGACCGACGCCTGCCTCGGCCTGCTCGACCCCGCGCGGCTCGCGCACGTGGGGCCCGACGGCGCGCAGCGCTCGGGCGAGCGCGCGAGCAAGACGCTCGCGCTGCACCGGCGCATCTACGCCGTCGATGCGTCGGCGCATTGCGTGATCCACACCCACTCGACGCACCTGGTCGCGCTCAGCCTGGCCGGCGCGTGGAGCGAGGCCGACGTGCTGCCGCCGATCACGCCGTACTTCGTGATGAAGGTCGGCCACGTGCCGCTGGTGCGCTATCGCCGCCCGGGAGACCCCGCGGTGGCCGACGAGGTCGAGCGTCTGGTGCGCACGGCGCGCGTGCCGATCCGCGCCGTGCTCGTCGAGCGGCTCGGCCCGAACGTCTGGCACGAGTCGCCCGCCGCCGCGATGGCCACGCTGGAGGAACTGGAGGAGACCGCGCGCCTGTGGCTGATGACGCAGCCGCGCCCCGCGCCGCTGGACGACGCGCAGATCGACGAACTGCGCCGCGCGTTCGGCGCGCGCTGGTAGCGCCGCGCCGTCGCGACGAGGAGAACCCGATGCCACGCTTCGCCGCCAACCTGTCGATGCTGTACCCGGAGCACCCGTTCCTCGACCGCTTCGCCGCCGCCGCGGCCGACGGGTTCCGCGCGGTCGAGTACCTGTTCCCGTACGAGCACGAACGGCGCGAGATCGCGCTGCGACTGTCCGACCACGGGCTCGAGCAGGTCTTGTTCAACGCGCCGCCGGGCGACTGGCAGCGCGGCGAGCGCGGGCTCGCCTGCCTGCCGGGCCGCAAGGACGAGTTCCGCCGCGCATTCATGGAACAGGCCCTGCCCTGCGCGCAGGCGCTGAAGTGCCGCCGCGTGCACGTGATGGCCGGCCTCGTGCCGCCGGCCACCGACCGCGCGGCGCTGCGCGGCACGTACGTTGCCAACCTCGCGTGGGCGGCGGCGCAGGCGGCGCCGCACGGCATCGACGTCCTGATCGAGCCGATCAACACGCGCGACATGCCGGGCTACTTCGTCAACCGCCAGGACCACGCGCACGAGATCGTGGCCGAGGTCGGCGCGCCCAACCTGAAGGTGCAGATGGACCTGTACCACTGCCAGATCGTCGAGGGCGATCTCGCGGCCAAGCTGCGGCAGTACCTGCCCGCCGGCCGCGTCGGCCATCTGCAGATCGCGGGCGTGCCCGAGCGCCACGAGCCCGACGCGGGCGAGGTGCGCTACGAGTACCTGTTCGCGCTGATCGACTCGCTGGGCTGGAGCGGCTTCGTCGGCTGCGAGTACCGCCCGCGCGATGCGTCGCCCGGCGGCACGACGGCCGGGCTCGGCTGGTTCGAGGCGTACCGGACATGAGAGTGCTCGTCACCGGCGGTGCCGGATTCCTCGGCGCGCGGCTCGCGCGCACCCTGCTCGCGCGCGGGCGCCTGTGCGGCGACGCGATCGAGCGCATCGTGCTGGCCGACCTCGCGCCCGCGCCCGCCGACCTGCGCGACGACCCGCGCGTGGAGTCGCGCACCGGCGCGCTCGTCGAGCAGTGCACGGCGCTGCGCCGCGAGCGCTTCGACGCGGTGTTCCATCTCGCGTCGGCGGTGTCGGCCGAGTGCGAGGCCGACTTCGACCTCGGCCTGCGTTCCAACCTCGACACCACGCGCGCGCTGCTCGACGCGCTGCGCGCCGCCGGCCACGCGCCGCGCTTCGTGTTCGCGAGCTCGGTCGCGGTGTTCGGCAGCGACCCCGCGCTGCCGCTGCCGCCGGTGGTGCGCGACGACACCTTGCCGACGCCGCAGTCGTCGTACGGCATCCACAAGTTCGTCTGCGAGCAGCTCGTGGCCGACTGGACGCGCAAGGGCTTCCTCGATGGCCGCAGCGCGCGGCTGATGACGGTGACCGTGCGGCCCGGCCGGCCCAACGGCGCGGCCTCGTCGTTCCTGTCGGGCATCGTGCGCGAGCCGCTGGCCGGCGTGCAGGCGGTGTGCCCGGTGGACCTCGACACCGAGGTCGCGGTGGCGTCGCCGACGCGCACCATCGACGGCCTCGTCGCCGTGTGCGAGGCGAGCCGCGACGCCTACGGCGGCCGCACCGCGCTCAACCTGCCCGCGCTCACCGTGAGCGTGCGCGCGATGCTCGACGCGCTCGAGGCCGAGGCCGGCGCCGAGGTGCGCGCGCGCGTGCGCTTCGAGCCCGACCCCGCGATCGCGCGCATCGTCGGCGGCTGGCCGGCGCGCTTCGAGTCGCGCCGCGCCGCGCGACTCGGGCTGGTGCCCGATCCCGACTTCCGCAGCATCGTGCGCCAGTACATGGCCGACGCGATGGCCGCACCCCTCCCCTGACCCTGTCCGACCCGAAGGAGACTGACGATGAAGACCCGCACCCCGCTGATCGGCGCCCTGCTCGCCGCCTTCGCCGCCGCCGCGTCGGCGCAGACCGTGCTGAAGATGGGCTACGCCACGAGCAAGGAGTCGCACTACGGCGTGGGCTCGACGGTGTTCTGCGACGAGATCGAGAAGAACACGCAGGGCCGCTACAAGTGCCAGCAGTTCCCGTCGTCGGCCCTGGGCGGCGAGCGCGAGCAGATCGAGGCGGTGCAGCTCGGCACGCAGGACCTCACCAACACCTCGACCGGCCCGCTGGGCAACTTCGTACCCGAGGTGAAGATCGTCGACATCCCGTTCCTGTTCCGCAACTACGAGCACGCGCGCAAGGTGCTCGACGGCCCGATCGGCCAGGACCTGCTGAAGAAGATGCAGGCCAAGGGCCTGATCGGCCTGGCGTGGACGGAGAACGGCTTTCGCCACATGACCAACAGCAAGCGCGCCATCGTGACCGCCGACGACGCGAAGGGCCTGAAGATGCGCACGATGGAGAACAAGGTGCACATGGACGGCTACAAGACCTTCGGCATCCTGCCCACGCCGATGCCCTTCCCCGAGCTGTTCACGGCGCTGCAGCAGGGCACGGTCGACGGGCAGGAGAACCCGATCCCGGTGATCCTGGCGTCGAAGTTCTCGCAGGTGCAGAAGCATCTGTCGCTGACCGGGCACGTCTACTCGCCGGCGGTGATCCTGCTGTCGCCCAAGGTCTGGGACAAGCTGTCCGACGCCGACAAGAAGGTGTTCGTCGAGGCCGCGCAGAAGGCCGGCGCGGCGCAGCGCAAGAAGGTCAACGACGACGAGGCCAACGGCATCGCGCAGCTCAAGCGCGACGGCATGCAGGTGGTCGAGCAGGTCAACGGCGACAGCTTCCGCAAGGCCGTCGCGCCGGCCTACGCGGCGTACGCGCAGGAGTTCGGCGCCGACCGCATCGCCGCCATCCAGGCCGTGAAGTGACGGACCGCGCCGCGTCGCCGTACGTCGCCGTGCTGCGCCGTCTGGACCGCTGGGTCACCGACGGCGCGCTGAACGCGGCGTGCCTGCTGCTGGCCGTGATCAGCCTGCTCGGGCTGTGGCAGGTGGTGTCGCGCTTCGTGCTCGAGCAGCCGTCGACCTTCACTGAAGAGGCGATGCGGCGGCTGCTCGTCTGGTGCGTGATGCTCGGCACCGTGGCCGCGTTCCGGCGCGGTGCGCTGGTGTCGGTCGACCTGATGCTGCGCAGCGCGCGCGGCGCCTGGCGGCGCGCGGTGCGCGCGCTCATCACCGGCGTGTCGCTCGTGTTCCTGCTGGTGCTGCTGTGGTTCGGCATCGACCTCGCGTGGCGCGTGCGCTTCCAGACCTTCGCCAGCCTCGACCTGTCGATGGCCTGGGCCTACGCCGCGCTGCCGGTGGGCGCGGCGCTCGGCCTGGTGGCCGTGATCGCGCACCACCTCGACCCGCTCGACCGCGAGCTCGAGACGGCGCAGTAGCCGCGCGAGCGCCGTCGCGTCCCGACCGACCCCGCCATGTCCCTGACCCTGCTCGTCACGATGCTGGTGTGCTTCGCCTTCAGCATCTCCATCGCCGTGTCGATCGGCGCGTCGGCCATGCTCGGCCTCGCGCTGTTCGACGCCGACAAGCTCGTGCTCGCGCCGAAGGAGATGTTCACGGCGATCGACAAGTTCCCGCTCGCGGCGATCCCGTTCTTCATCCTCGCCGGCAACCTGATGGAGACCGGCGGCATCTCGCGGCGGCTGGTCGACTTCGCGAAGTCGCTGGTCGGCGGCGTGCAGGGCGGCCTGCCGATGACCTGCGTGCTCACCTGCATGATCTTCGCGGCGGTGTCGGGCTCGTCGGTGGCCACCACCTTCGCGATCGGCGCGATCCTCATTCCGGCGCTCATCCAGCACGGCTACCCGCGCGAGTACGCGGCGGCGCTGCAGGCCACCTCGGCCGAGCTGGGCGTGGTGATCCCGCCGTCGATCCCGATGATCCTGTTCGGCGTGGCGGCCGAGGTCTCGATCGGCGAGCTGTTCATCGCGGGCTTCGGCCCGGGCCTGCTGATCGGCGGCGCGCTGATGCTGTTCGTGCACCTGTACTGCCGCTGGAAGGGCTGGGGCCTGCAGGACGGCGACGGCCGCCTCGGCGTGTTCACGGCCACGCGCAAGGCGGGCTGGGCGCTGCTGATGCCGGTGATCATCCTCGGCGGCATCTACGGCGGCGTGTTCACGCCGACCGAGGCGTCGGTGGTCGCGGTGTTCTACGCGCTCGCGGTCGGGCTGCTCGTGCACCGCGAGCTGCGCCTGGCCGACCTGCTGCCGGTGCTGCGCAAGTCGGTGATCTCCAGCGCGGTGATCATGTTCATCATCGCCAACGCGGGGCTGTTCGCCTTCCTGATCACCCGCGCGGGCGTGCCGGGCGCCATCGGCGCGTGGCTGACCGAGGTGCTGCAGTCGCCGGCGTGGTTCCTGCTCGGCGTGAACGCCGCGCTGTTCGTGATCGGCATGTTCATCGAGACCTCGGCGGCGATCATCGTGCTCGCGCCGATCCTGGTGCCGGTGGCGCTGCACTTCGGCGTCGACCCGGTGCACTTCGGCGTCGTGATGGTGGTGAACCTGGCGCTCGGCATGATCACGCCGCCGTTCGGCGTGAACCTGTTCGCCGCGTGCACCGTGGCGCGCATCTCGCTGGACCGCATCGTGCGGCACCTGCTGCCCTTCGTGCTGGTGGTGGTCGGCTGCCTGATGGTGGTGACCTACGTGCCGCAGATCAGCCTGGCGCTGCGCGACCTGGTGTTCGCGCGCCCGGCGGCGCCCGCCGTCGGGCCGTCGCCGACACCGGCCATCGGGCCGCAGTAGCGGCCGCGCCGGGCTCTTGAAAGCCCGACCCCCGTCCCTATAATCCCGCCTGCTAGCACTCGCCACAACTGAGTGCTAACGACGTCAGTCGTCGAATGTGAATGAGCGCAAACTTGCGCTCATTGCGTTCCGGAACCTGAATCTGGCAATCCAAGGAGATGCAATGAAGCTTCGTCCGTTGCACGATCGCGTGATCGTCAAGCGCCTCGAGAACGAAACCAAGACCGCCTCGGGGATCGTGATCCCGGACAACGCGGCCGAAAAGCCGGACCAGGGCGAGGTGATCGCCGTCGGCCCCGGCAAGCGCAACGACAAGGGCGACTTCGTGGCCCTGAACATCAAGGTGGGTGACCGCGTCCTGTTCGGCAAGTACAGCGGCCAGACCGTCAAGGTCGACGGCGACGAGCTGCTGGTGATGCGCGAGGAAGACCTCTTCGCGGTGGTCGAAGGCAAGTAATCACGGGCCGTCCCCCGTATCCCTGAATCACGGAGAAATCGAATGGCAGCGAAAGACGTAGTGTTCGGCGGCGAAGCCCGCGCGCGCATGGTCGAGGGCGTGAACATCCTGGCCAACGCGGTCAAGGTCACCCTGGGTCCGAAGGGCCGCAACGTGGTGCTGGAGCGCAGCTTCGGCGCCCCCACCGTCACCAAGGACGGTGTCTCGGTCGCCAAGGAGATCGAGCTCAAGGACAAGCTCATGAACATGGGCGCGCAGATGGTCAAGGAAGTCGCGTCCAAGACGAGCGACAACGCCGGTGACGGCACGACCACCGCGACCGTGCTGGCCCAGGCCATCGTGCGCGAGGGCATGAAGTACGTGGCCGCCGGCATGAACCCGATGGACCTCAAGCGCGGCATCGACAAGGCCGTGGTGGCGCTGGTCGAGCAGCTCAAGAAGCAGAGCAAGCCCACCACCACCAGCAAGGAGATCAGCCAGGTCGGCTCGATCTCGGCCAACAGCGACGAGTCGATCGGCAAGATCATCGCCGACGCGATGGACAAGGTCGGCAAGGAAGGCGTCATCACCGTCGAGGACGGCAAGTCGCTCGAGAACGAGCTCGAAGTGGTCGAGGGCATGCAGTTCGACCGCGGCTACCTGTCGCCGTACTTCATCAACAACCCCGACAAGCAGGCCTGCATCCTCGAGAACCCGTTCGTCCTGCTGTACGACAAGAAGATCAGCAACATCCGCGACCTGCTGCCCACGCTGGAGCAGGTGGCCAAGGCCGGCCGCCCGCTGCTGATCATCGCCGAGGAAGTGGAAGGCGAAGCGCTGGCCACCCTGGTGGTCAACACCATCCGCGGCATCCTGAA
>CAZFET010000086.1:10632-11944 GCA_964517545.1 uncultured Burkholderiaceae bacterium | reverse complement strand
GGCGAACGCGGCGAGGGTGAGCGCGCCGCCGGCGATCACCAGCCCGTCGATCACGACGCGGCCGCGCGCGCCGATGTCGAGCACCACGTCGCCGCCGGCGGCCAGCAGCGGACGCGCGCCGTTCTTCGCCGCGAGCACGAGGTCGAGCCCGGGCTGGCCGGCGGCCGTCACGCCGTCGAGCCGCAGCAGCGGCGTCTGCGCGTAGCCGAGGCTGTCCTCGACGACCAGCGTGCCGCCGGTGCTGCGCAGCGCGTCGAGGTGCGGCTGCAGCGCGGCGCCGCCGGCCACGCTGCGCGTGGCCACGCGCTCGCCGCGCTCGTATTCGCCGCCGCCGATCGCGCGCGAGAAGCCGACGTGGAAGGTGGCGCGCAGCGGCGCGGTCACGTCGGGCGCGCAGCGCACGCGGCCGCGCTCGGGGTCGACCGCGATGCGGCCGGCCGGCACGTCGTCGTCGTGGTTCCAGCCGCCGGCCACGTCGCGCAGGTCGGCCACCACGATGTCGGCGGTGGGCACCGCGAGCCACGCGCCGGCCGCCGTGTCGAAGCGTTCGAGCAGCAGGCTCTCGCCGGGTCCGTAGTCGTCGTCGCGGTTCGCCTCGGGGTCGGGCTGCGACTGCGCCGCGCGCACGGCCAGCGCCATGCTGCGCACGCCGAGCGGCGCGGGCACGTGCATCGCGGTCGACAGCTCGCTGATCGCGCTCTCGCGGCGCGGCTTGCGGAACAGCTGCACGTCGGCGCCGAGAGGGTCGACGCGCAAGCGCCTGTTCGCCGGGTCGGCCGGCGACTCGGGCACCAGCGGCACGCGGGTGCGCGAGAACGGCTGCAGCCGCCACAGGAACAGGCCGACGTGCGGGATGCCGAAGCGGCCGCTGCCGGTCTCGGGGCGGCGCATCTCCGCCGTGTGCGCCGTGGTGTTGAACGCGCCGCGGCTGTCGCGCACGGCCCGCATCGCGGGCAGCGAACGCACGCGCGCGGCGGCCGGCGCGTGCGGCCGCAGGTGGTTCATGTACTGCGTCGTGGCGAGCTGCTCGAAGAACTCGGCCGCATGCGCCGGCCACGAGCTCACGTCGGTGGCCAGCTGCTCGAGCATCAGCGCGGTGCCCTTGCGGCGGCGGTAGGCGATGGTGTTGGCGACCTCGGCGCGCGGCGAGCTCACCGCGGGCGACGTGCCGTGCAGCGGGCGGTAGCCGATCAGGTCGCCAATGTACGGCGCCACCCACGGCGCGCAGGTCTCGATGAACTGGTCGTCGTGCAGCTGCTCGAGGTGTTCCTCCAGCGCCTGCACGACCAGATCCACGTGAGCGGCGCCATAG
>CAZFET010000086.1:5214-10622 GCA_964517545.1 uncultured Burkholderiaceae bacterium | reverse complement strand
CTGCGCGAACAGCGCCAGCAGCGCGCGCAGCGGCTGGCCGTGCCCGGCGTCGCGCGCACGGTAGACCGCGGGCACGAGCCCGTACAGGCGATCGGCGTCCAGGCTCATGGCCATGCCCTCCGCGCGGTGTTCATGGCATCGCTCCCAGGCCGTGCAGCGGGCCGGGGTCGAGCGTCAGGGTCTCGGCCGCGAGCGGCACGCCGCCGGCCACGCGCATGCGCTGTGCGAGCAGCCGCGCCTGCCGCGACGGCACGGTCTGCGCGGGCGGCGCGCTGCCGCCGTACAGGAAGTCGAGGTCCGCGGCCAGCACGCCGTGCACGCCGTGCACGCACGCGATCACGTCCGACTGCTGCACCGGCTGCGCGAGCGCGCGCGCCTCGAACGCGTAGCGCGCGCGCAGCGCCGCTTCCACCGCGGCCAGCACCTGCGCACCGTCGTGCGCCGGGTCGCACTTCACCTTCAGGCCGATGCGGAACGTGCCCGGCTGGTGCGCCAGCAGCCGCACGCGCACGTGCGGGTCGCCGCCGGACTGCAGCGCGGCGAGCAGGTTGCGCCGCGCCGGATGGTCCGCGCCGAGCACCGTGTTGCCGGGGCCGGCGATGGTGATCGCCACCACCGGGCCCGACGCGAGCTGCAGGATCGCCGCCTGCGCCTTGGCGATGCCGGCGAAGGCGCGCGCGAAGTCCTCGTAGTCGAGCAGGCTCACCGCGCGGCCCAGGGTGCGCACGCCCAGCGGCATGCTCGCGCGCGCCTGCGCCGGCGACTCCGGATCGGTGCCGCCCTCGGCCGGCAGCGGATTGCTCACGCCCTTGAAGCCGAGCGGGCGCGTCGTCGCCTGCGTGAGCGTGTCGGCACGCACGTTGCCCTCGACGCCGAGGCCGACGCGCCACGTGGCGCGCACGTTGTTCGTGCCGCTGGGCAGCCGGGCGCCGGCCGCGCCGTCGCCGAAGCGCACCCACGTGCGCCCCTGCTCGTCGGTGTCGAGCACGTAGGCCTGCTCGTCGGGCGCGGCGCCGAACATGCGGTCGCGCCCGCGCCACTCGACGTCGCCCACGCGCACGCTCAGCTCGCTGGCCGCGCCGCTCTCGGTGGCCGCGGCACGCCACGTGAGCGGCGCGCGCTTGAGCTCGAAGCGCTGGAACGGCTGCGCGGCCTGGCCCTGGCCGAGCACCTGCGTGGTGGTCTCGCCGTGCGACGCGAGCGCGACGTTGCCGAAGACCACGACGCTGTCGCGCCGCAGCGCGGCCGGCAGCGGCGGCGCGATGCGCAGCTCGCAGCGCGCCGGGTCGACGACGCGCACCTCGGCGATGGTCGCGACGTGCGCGAGCGCGGCGCCGTCGGATGCGCGCGTGCCGCGCACGACCACGCGCCGGCCCGCGACCAGGCCGTCGGCGGGCACCTCGAGCGGCACGCGGTCGCCGCTCACGGCGGTGCCGACCGGCCACGGCGCGAAGTCCAGCCGCTCGGACTGCACGAAGGCCGTGGTCTCGCGCACCGCGGCGGCGAACTGTGTCGCGTAGTTCTCGCCGCGCAGCAGCAGCCGCGTGACCTTGCCCGACATCGCGAACTCGGCACGCGAGACCTCGGCCACGGCCGCCACCTCGAACAGCTCGACGTAGGTGCCGCGCGGCGCGGGTTCGGCCGGGCGGTTGAACTCGCCGCGCGCCAGCACGGCGTAGCCCCCGGTGACCACCTCGCCGTAGGTCGCGTCGAGGTCGACGTAGCCGCCGCCGGCGGTGGCGCCGGCCGGCGAGATCGTGTAGCCCGGCCAGTCGGGATCGTTCAGGTCGGTGTCGCCGTAGTCGACGCGGAAGTCGCGCGACATGCTCTTCCAGCGCGGCGCGTTGTGGCCGAAGGGCGCGGCGCGCCGGCGCAGCGCGTGCACCTGCGGCTGCTGCGCGCTCGGGTTCGAGAACGGCACCAGCGAGCCGAGTCCGCGCTGCCACGCGATGCGCGTGCGGTCGTGCGCCGCGTCGGGCTCGACGCGGTCGATCAGCCGGAAGTCCCACTGGTCGCTGTTCGTGTCGCGCAGGTACTCGTCGCCGAGGAACAGCACCGCGTCGCCCGGCTTGAGCCCGGTGCGCACGCCGGCCAGCCACGCCTCGCGATCGTGGCGACCGGGCCGGCGCGTCTCGGACAGCCACGGGCGCATCGCGTTCCACTGCGGCCGCGCGTCGAGCGGCTCGACCGTCTCGAAGGTCTGCGGCCGCTCGTCGGGGCCGGGCACGCTGCCGACGCGCAGCCCGGCGTCGAGATGCAGGCTCGTCGGTGCCGCGCCGGCCGCGAGACCCGGCTCGGCGGCGAGGGCCGGCGGCAGCGCGGGCGGCGCCTCGAGCGCGATGGCGAGCCAGGTCTCGGCGGCCACGCCGGGACGCAGCCGATAGCCGATGAGCTTGCCCATCTCCTGCAGCGACACGCGCTCGGTGGCGGTGGCGATGTACGACTCGTTGGCGATGCGCTCGCTGTAGAACGTGAGCACGTCGGCGGCGCACGCGAAGGCGTCGACGAGCCCGATCGTGAAGTCGGACGTGTCGCGCGTCAGCAGCGCCTGCAGCGGGCCGGCCGCGGCCGACGCGAGCCGCGCGTGCAGGCTGTCGCGGAAGGCCGCGTGGTCGCCGGCGCGGTACGCGATGGCGGGCAGGCCGTGGCGGTTGTCGGTGCGCGTCGGCGTCGACGGCTCGATGCCGTCGCAGCAGCCGCAGGTTTCGGCGCCGGGCGGCAGCACTGCCGCGCCGCCCTTCGCGTCGGGGACGAGGCCGCTCATTTGCCACCTCCGGCCGTCAGCACGAGCCGGCCGCGCTCGCGGAAGTTCGGGTCGTTGGCGAGCTGCGCGATCTCGAGCCGGCCGATGCGCACCACGCCGTCGGCCCACGACGTGGGCGAGCAGCCGAACAGCCGCTGGAAGCGATCGACGCGCACCGCGTCGACGCCAGGAACCGCCTGCGCGGCGGCCACCACGCGGCGGAGGTAGACCGCGTCGCCGAAGCTGAAGGAGTCGGGGTGGAAGACGCCGCGCGTGCCGTCGGGCAGCAGCCGGTCCGACAGCACCTCGCGCACCGCGCGCGCGACTTCCGCGCGGAAGTACTCGGGCTTCACGCACACGTGCAGCGCCACGTCCAGCGGCACCATGCGCGGGCCGTCGACCTCGAGGTCGTAGCCGGCCATGCGAAAGCGCTCGAGGTGGCGGCGCAGGCGCGTCTCGAACGGCGCGTCGACGGGCGCGCCGCCGGGCCGGTCGGCGGTGACGAACACCGTGTGCCAGCTGCCGGTCCAGCGGAACGTGGCGGCCGCGCGCTGCACCTCGCCGCTGCGTTCGGCCGCGGCGGCGTAGTCGGCGGGCGTGACGGCGCGCTCCTGCGTGCGGAAGGCCTCGGGCGCGTCACGCCGCGCGGCCTCCACGTCCTCGGGCTCGACGCCGCCGGCGGCCGGCAGCGGATGCACCACGCCGTCGATCTGCGACGCATCGGGCGGCACGTCGGGCGCCGCGTACAGCGCCGGGTCGAGCACGAGGTGCGCGATCGACTCGGCGCCCACGTTGCCCGCGCCGCCGTTGCCGATGCGATAGCGCGCCTCGAACACGGTGCCGGCCTCGGGCCGCCGGCCGTGCGCGTCGTCGCCGAAGCGCAGGCGCGCGCGCCGGTCGTGCTCGGTCTCGACGACGAAGTGCGTGTCGGCGGCGCGGCTGGCCAGTAAGTCGGGCTGCGGCTGCCACGCGTCGCGCACGCAGCCGGGCAGCTCGCTCAGAGCGAGGCGCGGCACGGCGTCGCGCGCGGGCAGCGGCAGCAGCAGCCGCGCCGGCCAGAACGCACGGCCGCGCGGGTCGCCGGGCAGCGGTTCGAGCAGCGCGGCGAGGTCGAAGCCATGCGTGAGCGGCGCTTCGGCGAGCGCGGGTCGATAGCGCAGCGGCACCGGCTCGGGCGGCGGGTGCGCGCAGGCGTCGGCGCTGCGCGACGAGCGCGCGTAGTGCGGCACCGCGGCACGCGGCACCGCCGGCAAGGCTTCGGGCGGCAGGCTGCGGCCGTGGTCGGCGAGCAGCACGTTGCCCAGCGCCACGCTCATCGGCAGGCCGGGCCGCTCGGCCACGCCGAGGCACAGCGCGAAGGGCAGCGCGTCGGCCGCGTCCCACGCGATGCGCGTCACGTCGAGCGGCGCGTCGGCCGGCGCGACCACGTCGAACAGGCGTCCCGACGGATCGACGTCGGGCGTCACGCGGCTCAGGCGCACGGCCCAGCGGCGCGTGCGATCGGCCTCGGCGCGCATCGTGCCGTCGGTGGCGCCGGGCTCGCGCGCGACCGACGGGTTGCGGATCTCCTGCAGCACGAGCACGTCGCCCGGCGCGAGCGGCGGACGGCCGCGCAACGTGGCCTCGGTGCTGCCGCGCGGCAGACAGCAGCCGTCGTCGCCCCAGGTGTGAAAGGCCAGTTCGTTGCAGGCCGCGTGCACGCGCGTCGAGCGCGCGACCTCGAACACGATCGCGCCGGCGTCGAGCGCGCGCTGCAGCTCGCGCGTGGCCGGCCGCAGCACCGCGGGCGCGCCGGCGACGCGCGTGAGCAGCGGCGTGCCGCGCGCGACGACGAAGCTGCCGGCGGCCGCGCGCACCTGCACCCAGGTGCGCGCGTTGCAGCCTTCGTGCAGCCGGTAGTCCACGAGCCGCGCGTGCCGGCGCACCGAGCTGCGCCGGCGCGCGGTGGCGAGGTAGGCCTCGTTGGCGACGGCGTCCTGCCGATACGACAGGTGGTCGGCCGCGTACGCGAGCAGCTCGACCAGCATCACGCCGACGTCGGCGGCCGAGCGCTCGCGCCAGCCGGGCGCGAGCAGGCTCAGGCGGTCGAGCATCAGCCGGCGGATCGACGGGTAGTCCTTGGCGAGGTAGTCGATCGCCGGGACCGGCTTCGCCTCGGGCGGGCAGGTGCGCGCCTCGGCGCAGTCGGCGTCCGACGGGCACTCGACCTTGAACGAGAAGTCGATGCGCGAGAGCAGCGGGTCGAAGCCGGGCGGCGGCGCGTCGCTGCCGGCCCCGGCCACCAGCGCGAGCGTGTAGCGCGAGAAGTCGCCCGCGGCGTCGGTGCGCACGACCAGCGTGCGGTCGGGTGCATCGAGCGCCGCCGCGAGCCCAGGTTCCGCCTCGGGCGGCAGCGCGACGGCCGGTGCCGCCCAGACGACGCCGACGCGCCGGATGCGCTCGCCGCCGTCGATGCGCACGTGGTCGCGGCCGAGCGCGAAGCCCGCGCGCAGCAGGCGGACGAACAAGGTGCGCTGGCGCGGCACGCCGGGCGGCGCGGCGCGGTCGAGCACCTCGACGAACTCGATCGCGTTGACGCCCGGTGCGCGCTCGCGCAGCACGTCGAGCCGGCGCGGCTCGCAGCAATGGAACACGGGGCCGGCCAGGCTCAGGCGCTCCCGGGCGA
>CAZFET010000086.1:0-5204 GCA_964517545.1 uncultured Burkholderiaceae bacterium | reverse complement strand
CGGCCATCGAAAGCAGGCCGTAGCCGCCCTCGACGACGGTTTTGGCCACCGCTTCGCGATCGGCCAGCGTGAGCGCCCCTTCGACCAGAAATTCGCCGTGGCCGTCGCCGGGCTTCACCGCCGCGGTCACCGATGCCGCGCTGTGCAGCGGCTTGCCGTCCGGGTCGACATGGACAGCCGTGACGTTGGCGATGGCGCGCAACTTGCCGGCGAGGGCGCCGTCGCGCAGCACGGTGTAGCGCACCGTCACGCGCAGCGCCGCGTCGTCGGGCTCGACCTGCACCTCGTTCACCGCGATCAGGTGGCCGAGGTGCTGCTGCAGCGAGGCCTGCACGAGCATCTGCGTGGTCGCGGCGAGCGTGGAGCTGTTGGGCTCGAACACCAGCGCCATCAGGCCGCTGCCGAAGTCGGGCCGCATCACGCGCTCGCCGGGCGACGTGAACAGCACCTGCTCGATCAGGTTGCGCAGGTGGTCGTCGTCGCCGGTGCCCGCGCTGAGGCCGCGGCCGTCGACGCGGTAGGGGAAGTCGAGGTGGCTCATGCGTCGCTCCCCGCGCCGATCAGGTCGCGCTCACGCGCGTCTGGAACGCGCCCGGCAGCAGGCCGGTGCCGGTGGGCACGCCGACCGCGCTGCCGGTGGCGATGGCCAGCGGCACGCCGCCGCCGAGCACGCGAGTGGCACCGATCACCCACTGCGCGGTGGCGCACGGCGGCGCCGACGTGCCCGACAGTCCGCAGGCCGCGACGACGTACGGCGGCGCGATGGTGGTGACCGGCTGGCCCGACACCAGCACGCGCGGATGCGGCGAGGTCGGCTGCGCCTGGCCGCCGTGCAGGCACAGCACCGACGCGCCGACGTGCAGGACCGGGCCGGGCATCGCGCGTCTCCTTCACACGATGGTGAGCGCGCCGACGTTGATGTCGACGCTCGGGCCGGTCATGTTGATGACCGCGCCCTTGCCGTTGGAGATGACGATGCCGGTGTCGCTGACCGAGATCATCGCGCCGGTCGTCGTGTGGATCAGGATGCCGCCGGTCGGGCCGGGCACGTCGCTGATGACGATGCCGTTCTTCAGGGTGGTCTGCAAGGTGATGCCGCTGACGGCCGGCGGCACCGTGCGCGACAGCGCCGGCAGCTCGGCCGTGCTGCCCCAGAAGCCGCCGACCCACACCGGGTAGTCGGGGTCGCCCTTCTCGAACTCGATCCACACGCCCGCGCCGAGGGGCGGCACGGTGAACAGGCCGGTGTTGATCCCCGCCAGCGGCAGGCACGGCATGGCCCAGCTCGACGGCAGCGGGCCGGTCACGTCGGGCACGACGGCGAGGATGCGGCCCTGCTGCATCGGGTCGACGTTGTTCAGCACCGTGCCGCGGTACTTGCCGTAGAAGCGCGGCGGCTCAGCGGACATGGCGGACTCCGGGCGCGCGGCGCGCGTGCGGCGGACGGTCGAGACGGGCTCTCATGCCGGCACCGTCGGGAAGGTCGAGATCAGCGCGTTGCGCGCGAGCTCGAACGACTGCTTGTACGAGCCGCGCCGGATCTCGTGCGTCACGCGGCTCACGTAGTACAGGCCGTCGAACGCGAGTCCCGCGCCGCGCACGCCGACGAGCTGCCGGCTCTTGAGCAGCCGGCCGTAGCGCGCCACGTCGAGGCGGCCGCGGCCGAACACCGAGTCGCTGTGGCGCGCGACGAAGGCCAGCCCCTTCGACAGCGCAGCCGGCACCGACAGGTGCGCGGTGTCGGTCAGCGGCTCGATGCGCGGCGGCAGCGGCGGCACCAGGCCGAGCGGCGGGTTCATCGGCGTCACGTCCGGGATCGGGAGGCCGATCGGCGCCTTGCTCAGCGGCTCCTGGAAGAACACGATGGGCAGCTTCTTCTTCTCGCGGTCGAAGTCGAACGAGATCTCCTCCACGTTGGTCAGCGCGTCCATGCCGGTGGTCAGCGCCGGCTGCGGCGCGCCGACGCGGATCTCGGGCCCCCAGTACGCCTTCGTGGTGCCGGGCGCGGGGCCGGGCTCGAGATAGAACACGTAGCCCGCATCGCTGGCCAGACGCTTGACGTAGGCGGAGTCGCTGCCTTGCTGCTGCGGGATGCGCTGCGTGGGCAGCGGCGGCTCGTCGGCGAGGCTCGGGATGACCAGCGGGATCACGCCCAGCGCCGCGTACTTGGCCAGGATCACCAGCACGCGCACCGACGGCGGCATGGCCGGGAAGGGAAAGCCGGGAATCTCGATCACGTCCATCAGCGCCGAGAGGTCCTTGCCCTTGACCACGACCTGGCCCACGCCGCCGGCGCCGGGGCGCGTCTCGACGTGCGTGGCCATGCCGTCGATCAGCGGCTCGGCGCGCCCGTCGATCGCGACGTGCAGCGCCACGCGCATGAGCGGCACGCCGCCGCCGCCGCCGCCGATGAGGAACAGGGTGCGCAGCGGCGAGCGCGGCGGCAGGTCGAAGCTCAGCTCGAAGCCGCTTTGCATGTCGCCCGAGCCGTTGATCACCTTCACCTCGGCCAGCGCGTCGAGCAGGCCGCGCGGCGCCGGCAGCGGCACCGGGCCGATGAACAGCGAGAGCTTGACGCCGCCTTGCATGGGGTGCTCCGTGGCCGCCGCGCGATCGCCTCAGCTCGCCGTGGGCAGCGGGATCGCGATGCGCGCGCCCGGCGTGTCGGTGAGGTCGAACGGGTCGGTCACCGCGTTCGCGTCGGCGATGCGCCAGTACGCGAGCGGATCGCCGAGCGTGCGCGCGGCCACCAGGTCGGGGCGGTCGCCGGCCGCGACCACCAGTTCGGCCGCGACCGCGATGTCGTGCCGCTGCGCGATGAAGCGCCGCCGCGGATGCCGCCGCGGCGGGGCGCCGCCGGCGCCCCGGTGCAGCGCGAGCGGCCCGTGGCGGTAGCGGCTGGCATCGTCGAACGGGCTCTGCGGAATGGCACCCGCGGCGATGAGCAGCGCGACGGGATCGGTGGTGGAGGTGCTCATCGGACGGCCCTTCGCGCGGCGCGCTTTGCCGCGATCGTCGCGCGCCCGCTGCCGGACACGGGGCCGCTCATGGCAGCGACTCCAGGCCCAGCGACTGCAAGGTCGCCGCGCCGCTCTTGGCGGCCAGCGTCTCGCGCGTACGCAGGTGGTTGAGGAACAGCGCGCCGCCGCGGTGCGCGTAGCCGAGATCGTCGGTCGACAGCACGCGCAGCCCGAGGCTCACCTTGGCGCGCACAGGGGTGAGCTGCGCGTCGAAGGCTTGCTGGGCGATCGAGAACTCCGTGACGCGCACCGGCGCGATGCGGTTGCGGCTCCAGACGAACAAGGTGAGCGGCGCCTCGGGCGGAATGATCTCGAGCGTGCCGCCCGAGGCCTGCGCGTCGATCGACATCAGCTCGGCCACGCTCGGGTTCACCAGCGCCTCGAGCGCGGCGAGCTGCGGCGCGATGCCGTGCCGCACCGCGTCGGGGTGGCGGTCGGGAAACTCGAGCTGGTCGGTCGCGTCGATCTCGGCGTCCAGGCGGATCGACTCGATCGCCGGGCCCTTCAGCCGGAACGGCATCGCGCGCTCGCCGCCGCCTTCGCCGCCGGTGCCCTGCACCTGGTAGCTGCGCGTCAAGGTGTCGGGGTTGTACTGCAGCGCGATCGTGCGGCGCGGCGTGGTGCCGTCGGGCGACAGCACGACGAGGCCGCCCTTGATCAGCTTCGGCGATGCGGTGAGGCTCATGGCGGCGGCTCCGCGTCACAGCGACGGCAAGGTGTCGACCAGGATCTGCCGCACGCGCGCGACGATCGCGTCGCGCGCGGCGTTGAACGCCGCCGCGCCGGCGACGGCGGGCGAGTCGAGCGTCGGCGTGTGCAGGTGGCCCATCGGCACGCTCGAGCCGCTCGCGTCGCGCAGCAGTCGCGTGCGGTAGAAGATCTCGTTGGACAGGAAGTTGCCGCCCGAGCCGGAGATCGCGGTCGAGCCCGCGGTCGGGCCGCCGCTGGTGCGCGGCACGGCGTTCACGGTGCCGCGCGGCACTTCGGTCAGCTCGGTCTCGCCGGGCAGCGGCGTGCTGCGCAGGCCGGCGCGCACCGCCGGCGGCAAGGTGCCCGGCAGGAACTCCGGCCCCGCCGCCACGCCGGGAATCGGGATGGTGGCCGGCGCGGTCGCGCCGCCGATCGGCGTGGCGCGCGTGGCGCCCGGCGGCCGGCGGTCGCCGCGCTCGCCGAGGTTGTCGGTGTGGCCGGGCTCGTTGGTGCGGCGGCGCGCGGCCCAGTCCTCGACCTCGAAGTCGCGGCTGCTGCCTTCGCTGATCGTCATGACCATGTCGACGCGGGTCGTGCCGCCGAGGAAGGGCGCGAAGAAGCTCTCGACGCGGCCGGCGTCGAAGTCGGCGAAGCGCACCGGGAAGATCGTGCCTTCGATGCGGCCGCGCACCGTGCCCGAGGCCAGGGTCTGGCCGTCCAGCGCGAGCACCGCGGCGCCCGACGGATTGCCGCGCGAGCGATCGGCGAGGCGGAACGGATCGAAGCCGCTCACCAGGATGCGCTTGGTGCTGCGCCGCGCGCCGGAGAAGTCGGCCGTGTCGCGTCCGCGCGAGGCGTCCTCGAACAGCTCGACCAGCGCGTCGCGGTCGGCGTCGGACAGGCTCCAGCGCGGCTGGAAGCCGCGCAGCGCGCGCGTCATCTCCAGGCGCGCCCAGTACAGCGGACGGTCGTCGGTGTCGGCGCCGCTGCCGCGCTGCGCACGCGCGGTCGCGCCGGACCACAGGTTGCGGCCTTCGCGCCGCACCACGCGGCGCGCCGCGGCGAGGCTGGCGCTGCCGCCGAGCGCCGCCGTGAAGCGCGGGATCAGGCTCTCGAAGCCGCTGCTCTCGAGGATCGTCTGCGGCACGGTCGGCGACACGGCGCCGGGCACGGTGGCGGTGCGGCCCGTGCGCGCCGGGTCGGGCACCGAGCTCGATGCCGTGCTGCCGGTGGGCAGGGTGCGGCGCTCCTCGGCGGTCGGCAGCGCGCCGGTGCGTCCGCTCGGGCAGCGCGGCGGCAGCGGCAGGCTCGACGTGCCGGCGAGCAGGTCGGAGCGCTCGGCGTCGGTGAGGTCGCGGCCGTAGCCGTCGCGCACGATGCTGCGGTACTCCTCGCCGTCGCTGCCCGGGATCGACGAGCCGGCGATGTCGCCGCGCCACTCGGTGCGCAGCTGCGCGTGGTCGCAGCGCGGCCGCGCGAAGCCGCGCACCTCGA
>CAZFET010000085.1:0-12117 GCA_964517545.1 uncultured Burkholderiaceae bacterium | reverse complement strand
GCGCTGGTCGACAAGCAGCGCGGCGGCGACCTGCTCGCGCGCATCAAGGGCGTGTCCAAGAAGTTCGCGCAGGACGTGGGCTTCCTGCCGCCGCCGGTGCATATCCGCGACAACCTCGAGCTGCGCCCGAGCCTGTACCGCGTGAGCCTGCGCGGCGCGGTGGTCGGCGAGGGCGAGGCCTTCCCCGGCATGTGGCTGGCCATCAACCCGGGCCACGCGACGCAGATGCTGCCCGGCACGCAGACCACCGACCCGGCCTTCGGCCTGCCCGCGGTGTGGATCGAGGACCGGCAGCGCGAAGCGGCGCAAATGGCCGGCTTCACCGTCGTTGATTGCTCGACCGTCGTGGCGACCCACCTCTCACACTTGATGCAGGTCCACGCGGCGAAGCTGCTGGGACGTGTCGAGACGCAGCAGCTCATCGAGCACATGAACAAGCTCGCCCCCAGGCTCATCGAGGACGTGGTGCCCAAGCTGGTGGGCGTCGCCACCTTGCAGAAGGTGCTGCAGCTGCTGCTCGAAGAAGGCGTGCACATCCGCGACATGCGCTCGATCGTCGAGTGCCTGGCCGAGCACGCCGCGGCGGCGACCGATCCGGCCGAGCTGGCGCGGCGCATCCGCATCCACCTCGCGCCGGCGTTCCTGCAGCAGATCTACGGGCCGGTGCGCGAGCTGCAGGTCATCGCGCTGGAGCCCGAGCTGGAGCGCCTGGTCACGCAGGCGCTGGCCTCGCCGCACGGCGCGGCGCTCGACCCCGGCGTGGCCGAGACCCTGGCGCGCTCGGCCGCCGAGACGGCGCAGCAGCAGGAAGACCTCGGGCATCCGGCGTGCCTGCTGGTGCCCGACCTGATCCGCGCGCCCATGGCCCGCTTGCTGCGGCGCGCCGCGCCGCGCCTGAAGGTGCTGGCGCACAGCGAGATCCCCGACACCCATTCCATCCGCATCGGCTCCGTCATCGGAGGCACCGCATGAACGTCAAACGCTTCCTGGCCCGCACGTCGCGCGAGGCCCTCGCCCTGGTGCGCCAGTCCTTCGGCGACGACGCCGTGGTGCTGTCGACCAAGCCCGCCGCCGAGGGCGTGGAGGTGCTGGCGATGGCGCCGGACTCGGTGCAGCAGATCGAGCGCCTGGCGGCGTCGACCGCCGGCGCGCTGGCGAAGTCGGATCCCGCCGGCGGCGCCGCGCATGCACGCCCCGCCGCGCCGAAGCCGCAGCCCGCGCCGCCGGCCGCCGACGTGCAGGCGGACGTCGAGCAGCTCGCGATGAGCACCCTGTCGTTCCAGGACTACGTGCGCGAGCGCATGCTCAAGCGCCGCCAGGCCGAGCTGAGCGGCGCGCCGTCGGCCGCCGTGCCCGAGGCAGCGCCTCGTGTCGCGTCGCCGCAGGCTGCGCCGCAGACCGCGCCGCTGCGTCAGGCCGCGTCGGCACATGCTGCTGCGTCGGCACCAGCTGCTGCATCGGCACCATCGGCGACGGCTCACCCCGCGTCGGTGCAGCCCGCCTCGACCCCCGTGCTGCGCGACCCGATCGACGGCGCGTTGCCGGCGATCGACGGCCGCTCGCAGCGCGAGCAGCAGGCCATGCTGGCCGAGCTGCGCGCGATGAAGGGCCTGATCGAGGACCGCTTCGGCGCCCTCGCCTTCATGGAGAAGCTGCAGCGCCAGCCCGGCCAGGCGCGGCTGACCCAGCGCCTGCTCGAGGCCGGCTTCTCGCCCGCGCTGACGCGCCGCCTGGTCGAGGGCCTGCCGCAGGACGCCGGCGACGAGGCCGCGTGGGCCGCGAGCGTGCTCGAGCGCAACCTGATGACCGGCGAGGCCGAGCCCGCGCTCGAAGACCAGGGCGGCGTGTACGCGCTGATCGGCGCCACCGGCGTGGGCAAGACCACGAGCACCGCCAAGATCGCCGCCGCCTTCGCCACGACGCACGGCGCCGGCGCGCTGGGGCTGATCACGCTGGACGCCTATCGCGTGGCCGCGCACGAGCAGCTGCGCGCCTACGGCCGCATCCTCGGCGTGCCGGTGCACACCGCGCACGACCGCGCGTCGCTCGAGGACCTGCTGGACCTGCTGTCGGGCAAGCGCATGGTGCTGATCGACACCGCCGGCATGGGCCAGCGCGACACGCGCACGCGCGAGCTGCTCGAGATGGTGAGCCACCGCGCGATCCACAAGCTGCTGGTGGTCAACGCCGCCGCGCAGGGCGAGACGATCGACGACGTGATGGTGTCGTACCGCGCCGCCGCCTGCCGCGGTGCGGTGCTGTCCAAGATCGACGAGGCGGTGAAGCTCGGGCCCGCGCTCGACGCGCTGATCCGCCACAAGCTGCCGGTGCTCGGCGTGGCCAACGGCCAGCGCGTGCCGGAGGACTGGCACCGCCTGTCGTCGCACGCGCTGGTGCAGCGCGCGCTGCGCGAGCGCGGCAGCGCGCCCTGGCACTACGACAGCGGCGACGTGAGCCTCGTGTTCGCGGGCGCCACGCGCCGCGCGGCGATGCAGCCGGGCGCGCAGGCCTGACGGTGGCGATCGTGAGGACGCATTCCTCGTCGCACGCCACGCTGCACGACATGTCGTGCATCGCGCTGCACGACGCGCCGTACGCCGACTCGAACTTCGACCAGGCCGCCGGCCTGCGCCGCCTGTTCGCGGCCTCGCGCGCGCGCTTCGTGCCCCTCGTGAGCAATCCGCACGTGGCCTTCGGCGGCGTGCTGATCGAGCGCTTCGTCGCCGCGCTGGGCGAGCTGTCGGCGCACGTGCTGGTGGTCGACGCGGCCGAGGGATCGCCCGAGCCGCTGGAGATCGCGCGCGTCGAGCTCGCCGCCGCGGTGGAGCCGCTCGCGCCGCACGCCAGCTACCTGGCCGCGCGCGGGCTGCCGCGCCGACACGTGGACGCCAGCGGCTCGTGCGCCGCCTTCCTGCACGCGCTGGTCGAGGCCGCGCCGCAGGCCGACGTGGTGCTGCTGCACGCCGGCGCCAGCGACCTCGCGCGGGTGTTCGGGCACCGCGCCGTGCGTCCCGTGGTGCTGGCGGCCGACCGGCCGACGGCGGTGACGCACGCCTACGCCGGCATCAAGTGGCTCGCGCAGCGTGCGGGGATCCTCACGCACGACCTGCTGCTCGCGGCGGCGGAACACTCGCCGCGCGCCGGGCGCATCGTGCAGCAGCTCGCGAGCTGCGCCGACCTGTACCTCGGCGCGGCGCAGCGCGACTTCGCGATCGTCGATCCGGCGCACGCCGACGCAGCGCCGTCGCCCGCGTTGCGGCGGCTGGCGCGCGACGCGCTGGTCACGGCCGACCCCGGCGTGCCCGAGCCGCTGTGGCACGCGGCGACGAGCGCCCACACGCCTGCGCCGGCGGCGCCCGAACGCGCCGCGGCCTTCAACTGACACACGAACGAACGACCCTCCCGGAGCGCCGCGCATGTACACCGCCAAAGGCCGACTCGACGTCGACTCGATGCTCAAGCAGTACAGCCCGCTGGTGCGGCGGCTGGCGCATCAGATGATCGCCAAGCTGCCGGCCAACGTCGAGATCGACGACCTGATCCAGGTCGGCATGATCGGCCTGACCGATGCGCTGTCGCGCTTCGACGCGAGCCAGGGCGTGCAGTTCGAGACCTTCGCGACGCAGCGCATCCGCGGCGCCATGCTCGACGAGCTGCGCGGCGCCGACTGGATGAGCCGCGGCAACCGGCGCCAGCAGCGCAGCATCGAGGCCGCCGTGCACAAGCTCGAGCAGAAGCTCGGCCGCGCGCCGGCCGAGAGCGAGATCGCCAAAGAGATGGGCATCAGCCTGGCCGAGTACCAGGAGCTGCTCGGCCGCGTGCGGGGCACGCAGCTGGTGTACCTGGAGGACATGTCGGGCGACGACGGCGACCAGGACTACCTCGACCGCCACGTCGCCGACGAGGACGCCAACCCGCTGGCGATGCTGCAGGACCACCGCATGCGCGCCGCGCTGGTCGAGGCGATCCGGAACCTGCCCGAGCGCGAGCAGTTCGTGATGAGCATGTACTACGAGCAGGACATGAACCTCAAGGAGATCGCGGCGGTGCTCGGCGTGACCGAGAGCCGCGTCTGCCAGCTGCACAGCCAGAGCATCGCGCGGCTGCGCGTGAAGCTGCGCGAGTGGTGAGCCCGCGCGAACGCATCGCACACAAGGAGACACGACCCATGTTCGCCGCACTGCGCCGGCCGCGCCCGGCCGCCGTTTCCACCCCCGATGGCGCCGCCAACGACAGCGGCATGGCCTTCGACGCGTCGGCCGCCGTGGCCTCGATCGCGCGCCACGCCTCGGGCCTGGGCCGCGACGCCGCCGAGGTGCGCGGCCTCATCGAGGACACGACCAAGGTGGCCGCACGGCAGGCCAAGGCGATCGCCGCGCTGTCGTCGCAGCTCGGCGAGATCAACCGCGCGCAAGGCGCGATCGGCGAGCAGACGCAGGCGAGCATGGCCGCCGTGGGCCGCGCGCGCGACGCGGTGGAAGCCGTCGGCGCCGAGGTCGCCGGCATCGTCGAGACCTTGCGCCAGGTCTCCGGCGCGGCCGCGCAGATCACGCAGATCGCGCTGCAGACCCGGCTCGTGGCGTTCAACGCGAGCGTCGAGGCCAAGCGCGCCGGCGTGGCCGGCCGCGGCTTCGGCGTGGTGGCCGACGCGGTGAAGGACCTGGCCGCGCGCGTCGAGGAGTCGAGCAAGCAGATCATGGGCACGGTGGGCCATCTCGACGAGCGCATCGCCGCGCTCGCGCGCGAGATCCAGCGCCAGCCGCAGACGTCGCGCCAGGGCGCCTTCCACCGCGCGCTCGGCGAGGTGGAGTCCGGCGTGCAGAGCATCGCCGCGGCCGCGTCGCAGAGCGCCGAGCTCGGCAGCGGCGTGAACCGTCAGATGGGCGAGATCGAGGGCGAGATGCGCGCCACCGCGCAGGCGCTCGATGCCGCGATGTCGCGCAGCGAAGCGTTCCTGAAGATCAGCGAGCAGCTGATCGAGACCGTGGCCGAGTGCGGCATCGAGACCGAGGACACGCCGTACATCCGCGCGGCGCAGGACGCCGCGCGCCAGATCGCGACCCTGCTGGAAGACGCGCTGCGCAGCGGCGCGACCACCTTGCACGACCTGTTCGACGAGCAGTACCGGCCGGTGCCGAACACCAACCCGCAGCAGCACCTCACGCGCTTCGTCGAACTGGCCGACCGGCTGTTCCCGCAAGTGCAGGAGAAGCTGCTCGAGCTGAGCCCGAAGGTCGTGTACTGCATCGCGGTCGACCGCAACGGCTATGTCGCCACGCACAACCGCAAGCACTGCCATCCGCAGCGCGGCGACGTGGTCTGGGACACCGCGAACAGCCGCTACCGCCGCATCTTCAACGACCGCACCGGGCTCGCGTCGGCGCGCAACACGCGCCCGTTCGTGCTGCAGACCGATCGCCGCGACATGGGCGGCGGGCGCTTCGTCGGGATGAAGGAAGCCGCCGCGCCGATCACCGTGGCCGGTCGCCACTGGGGCGGGCTGAGGCTGGCGTTCCAGTTCTGAAGGCGGGGCGCTGCGCGCCCGCCGCGCCAAGCGCGGCGCCTACGCCCGCTCTATGCAATGGTGGTCGTGCCGTCGCTCACATCGCTGCGCGATATGAGCGACGTCCAACCACTCGGAGCGCGCTGGCGCGCGCCCGCCGCGCGAAGCGCGGCGCCTACGCCCGCTCTATGCGGGCGTAGGCCGAGTGGTTGTGAATCGACTCGAAGTTTTCGACGTCGACGGCGTAGCGGGCGATGCGCGCATCGCGGTCGAGGGCGAGCGCGACGTCGCGCACGAGGTCCTCGACGAACTTCGGGTTCTCGTAGGCGCGCTCGGTGATCCACTTCTCGTCGGGTCGCTTGAGCAGCGGCCAGATCTCGCTGGAGGCGGCGTCTTCGGCGAAGCGCACGAGCTCGCTCCAGTCGAGCGACGCGCCGTCGCGCGGCTCGACGCGCACGGTCACCAGCGAGCGCTGGTTGTGCGCGCCGTAGTCGGAGATCTCCTTCGAGCACGGGCACAGGCTCTTGACCGGCACGCCGACCTCGGCCCACACGCTCGTGGCACCGCCGCGCGTCTCGGCGATCCAGCGGCCGCGGTAGTCGAGCAGGCTCTGCACGCCTGAGACCGGCGCGCGCTTGCGCAGGAAGAAGTCGAAGCGCACGTCGATGCGGCCTTCGTCGGCGTGCAGCTTCTCCAGCATGCCGGCGAGCTGGCGGCGCAGTTCGGCGGCGTCGAGCGGGGCCGCCAGCGCGTCGAGCCACGCGACGAAGCGCGACATGTGCGTGCCCTTGCGCTCGGCCGGCAGCGCGACGTCGAGGTCCCAGGTGCCGGTGGTGGGCTGCGGCTTGCCGGCCACCGACAAGGTGAACGGCCAGCGCACGTCCTTCACCCCGACGCGCTGGATCGCGATGCGGCGCTCGTCGCGCGCACTCTGCGTGTCGGGAATGTGGAGGGCGTCGGTCAGGTTCGTCATGGGGTCGGCGCCGTCGGGCGGCGAGGCGCGCGTTCAGCGCCGGGAGTTCTCGGCGCGAAGCATGACACGATCCGCCCCGCCTCGTCGTCGCAAGGTTGACAGTGCGGCGACGCCTCAGCCGTTGACGGCCGCCCGCAGCACCGGCCGCGACGCGCCGAAGCGCTCGACGATCGAGCGCTCGATGCCGGCGGCGTCGAGGCCGCACTGCGCCAGCAGCTTGGCCGGGTCGCCGTGCTCGATGAACTGGTCGGGCAGGCCCAGCGCGAGCACCGGCACCGCGAGGCCCTCGGCCTGGAGCGCTTCCATCACGGCCGCGCCGGCGCCGCCCGGCAGGCAGCCCTCCTCGACCGTGACGATCGCCTCGTGCGTGCGCGCGAGCTGCGCCACGAGCGCCGTGTCCAGCGGCTTGACGAAGCGCATGTTCGCCACCGTGGCGTCGAGCTTGCCGGCGGCCTCGAGCGCCGGGTACAGCAAGGTGCCGAACGCGAGGATCGCGATGCGCTGCCCCTGGCGGCGGATTTCGCCCTTGCCCCACGGCCACTCGGCGAGGCCGGGCTCGACCGGCACGCCGGCGCCCGCGCCTCGCGGGTAGCGCACGGCCACCGGGTGGTCCTGCCGGAACGCGGTGCTCAGCGCCTTGCGGCACTCGGCCTCGTCGGCGGGCACGAGCAGGCTCATGTTCGGGATGCAGCGGACGTAGGCGATGTCGTAGGCGCCGCAATGCGTGGCGCCGTCGGCCCCGACGATGCCGGCGCGGTCGAGCGCGAAGGTGACCGGCAGGTTCTGGATCGCCACGTCGTGGATGAGCTGGTCGTAGGCGCGCTGCAGGAAGGTCGAGTAGATCGCGACCACCGGCTTCAGCCCTTCGCACGCGAGGCCCGCGGCGAAGGTCACGGCATGCTGCTCGGCGATGCCCACGTCGTGGTAGCGCTTGGGGAACCGCTTCTCGAACTCCACCAGCCCCGAGCCCTCGCGCATGGCCGGCGTGATGCCGACCAGCCGCTCGTCGGCCGCGGCCATGTCGCACAGCCACTGCCCGAACACCTGCGTGAAGGTGGGCTTGGGCGCGACGGCCGGCTTCTGCAGGCCCACCGCGGGGTCGAACTTGCCGGGGCCGTGGTAGTTGATCGGGTCGGCCTCGGCCAGCTTGTAGCCGTAGCCCTTCTTCGTGATGACGTGCAGGAACTGCGGGCCCTTCTTCTCGCGCAGGTTCTCCAGCGTGGGAATCAGCGCGTCGAGGTCGTGTCCGTCGATCGGGCCGACGTAGGTGAAGCCGAGCTCCTCGAAGATCGTGCCCGGCACCACCATGCCCTTGGCGTGCTCCTCGAAGCGGCGCGCCAGCTCGTACAGCGGCGTGTGCTTGAGCACGCTCTTGGCGCCCTCGCGTGCGGCGTTGTAGAACTTGCCGCTGATCAGCCGCGCCAGGTACTTGTTGAGCGCCCCCACCGGCGGCGAGATCGACATCTCGTTGTCGTTGAGGATCACCAGCATGTCGGCCTGGCCCAGCGGGTGCGGCACGCCGGCGTTGTTCAGCGCCTCGAAGGCCATGCCCGCGCTCATCGCGCCGTCGCCGATGATGGCCACGGCCTTGCGGTCCTCGCCCTTTTGCTTGGCCGCCATCGCCATGCCCAGCGCGGCGGAGATGGAGGTCGAGCTGTGCGCGGTGCCGAAGGTGTCGTACTCGCTCTCGTCGCGCCGCGGGAAGCCGCTGATGCCGCCCAGCTGCCGCAGGGTGTGCATGCGGTCGCGCCGGCCGGTGAGGATCTTGTGCGGGTAGGTCTGGTGGCCGACGTCCCACACCAGGCGGTCGTGCGGCGTGTTGAACACGTAGTGCAGCGCGATCGTGAGCTCCACGGTGCCGAGGTTGCTCGACAGGTGGCCGCCGGTCTTGCTCACCGACTGCAGCAAGAACTCGCGCAGCTCGTCGGCCAGCGCGCCGAGCTCGGTGCGCGGCAGCCGGCGCAGGTCGGCCGGGCTGTTGATCGTCTGGAGCAGCTTCATGGCGTGTTCTTCAGTTGTCGCGGTCGACCACCTTGTCGGCCAGCAGCGCGAGCCAGCCGGCCTGCGCCAGCCCGCTGCGCGCCAGCGCCGCGTGCGCCTCGTCGCGCAGCGCCTGCGCCCGCAGGCGTGCGGCGTCGAGGCCGAGCACGCTGACGTAGGTGGGCTTGTTGGCGTCGACGTCCTTGCCGGCGGTCTTGCCGAGCGTCTCGGAGGCCTGCGTCACGTCGAGGATGTCGTCGACCACCTGGAAGGCCAGGCCGAGCGCGGCGCCGTACGCGGCGAGCGCGTCCCACGCCGCCGGCGTGGTGTCGCCGCAGGCCGCGCCCATCAGCACGCTCGCCTGGAGCAGCGCACCGGTCTTGCGGCGGTGCATGTCGGCCAGCGCCGATTCGTCGAGCGACTTGCCGATGCTGGCCAGGTCGATGGCCTGCCCGCCGGCCATGCCCGCATGGCCCGACGCGCGCGCGAGCAGGCCGACCATGCGCGCCTGCAGCGCGGGCGGCACGGCGCGCTCGGGCGTGAGCACCTCGAAGGCCAGCGCCTGCATCGCGTCGCCGGCCAGCATGGCCTGCGCCTCGCCGAACTTCACGTGCACCGTCGGCTTGCCCCGGCGCAGCACGTCGTCGTCCATGCAGGGCATGTCGTCGTGGATCAGCGAATAGGCGTGGATCAGCTCCACCGCCACCGCGGCACGCAGCGCGGCTTCGCGGCCCCAGATGGCATTCGCGCCCACCGCCTGTGCCGCGGCCATCACCAGCAGCGGACGCAGCCGCTTGCCGCCGTCGAGCACGCCGTAGCGCATCGCCTCGCCGAGGCCGGCCGGCGCATCGGCGGGCACCCATTGCTCGAGCGCGCGCTCGACCGCGTCGAGCTCGGCGCGCGCCCAGTGGTCGAAGTCGGCCGGCTTCATGCAGAGGCGTCCCAGGCCTTGAGCTGTCCGTCCTCGAGCACCTTGACCTGCTGCTCGACCGCGTCGAGCCGGGCCCGGCAGTAGCTCAGCAGCTCGGCGCCGCGCTTGTAGCTGTCGAGCAGCTGGTCGAGCGGCATCTGGCCGGACTCCATCGCGGCCACCAGGCGCTCGAGCTCGGCCAGCGCCTGCTCGTAGCTTGCCGGCGCCACGGCGTCCGGCGCGGAAGACGGGGGCTGGGACTTCGCCATTTCGGGAGATGAAAACCGCATTGTAGTCAGCCCCGCGCTGGTGCCGGCGTTTGACCGGCGTCAAGCAGCCGGCGTCGCGGCGTCGCGCGGCGCCCCGCGCGCGGACCCCGCCGCTACAATCCCGCGCTCGTTTTGCCGCCGCGTCCGCGGTGGCGGGAATCCCGCCTGAACCTTCCACCGGGCGGGGGGTCTGTCCGCACTGCTTTGTCCGGAGCAACTGGGGATCATGTCCGACCTGAGCATCACCCTGGAAGCGCTCGAGCGCAGCCGCTCGCAGCTCTCGGTCTCCACCTATTTCGACGAGGCTCTGTTCCGCGAGGAACAGCGGATCATCTTCGAGCACGCGCCGCGCTACCTCGGGCACGCGCTCGCGCTGCCCGAGGTGGGCGACTACCTGGCGCTGGGCCAGGAGGGCGAAGGCCGTGCGCTGGTGCGCACGCCCACGGGCATCGAGCTGATCTCCAACGTGTGCCGCCACCGCCAGGCCGTGATGCTGCGCGGGCGCGGCAACACGCGCTCGAACATCGTGTGCCCGCTGCACCGCTGGACCTACGACCTGCAGGGCCAGCTCGTCGGCGCGCCGCACTTCCCGCACGACCCGTGCCTGAACCTGAACAACTACCCGGTCCAGGAATGGAACGGGCTGCTGTTCGAGGCGCGACACGGGCAGCGCGACGTCGCCGCCGACCTGGCCGGCATCGGCTGCCGGGCCGAACTCGACTTCTCGGGCTACGTGCTCGACCGCATCCACCTGCACGAGTGCGACTACAACTGGAAGACCTTCATCGAGGTCTATCTCGAGGACTATCACGTCGGTCCGTTCCACCCGGGTCTCGGCAACTTCGTCACCTGCGACGACCTGCGCTGGGAGATGGGGCGCGAGTACTCGGTGCAGACGGTCGGCGTGGCGTCCTCGGGCGGCGAAGCGCTCGGCAAGGCCGGCTCGGAGGTGTACCGGCGCTGGCACGACGCGGTGCGCGCCTACCAGAACGGCACGCCGCCGGCCCACGGCGCGATCTGGCTGACCTACTACCCGACCGTGATGGTCGAGTGGTACCCGAACGTGCTGGTCGTCTCGACCCTGTTCCCCAAGGGCCCGCAGAAGACGCTCAACCTCGTGGAGTTCTTCTATCCCGAGGAGATCGCGGCCTTCGAGCGCGAGTACGTCGAGGCGCAGCAGGCGGCGTACCTCGAGACCTGCGTCGAGGACGACGAGATCGCGCTGCGCATGGACTGGGGCCGCCGCGCGCTGTACGAGCGCGGCGACGACGAGGCCGGCCCGTACCAGAGCCCGATGGAAGACGGCATGCAGCACTTCCACGAGTGGTATCGCGCCCGCATGGGCGCCGCGGTGCCGAAGTAGGTCCGCCGCCGGGCGACCGCCCCCGCGAACGGCGCCCGCGCGGCGCCGTTCGCCTTTGGGGCCCGGCCCGCCAGCCGCGACAATCCGCGCGATGTCGGCCCCGCTGTTGATGATCGTCGCGTCGTTCCTGTTCGCCACCATGGGCGTGGCGGTCAAGCTCGCGTCGGCGCACTACAGCGCCGGCGAGATCGTCATGTACCGCGGCATGGTGGGCGTGGTGGCGATCGCGCTGCTCGCGCGCTCGCGCGGCAGCTCGCTGCGCACGCCGGTGCCGGCCATGCACTTCTGGCGCAGCGCGACCGGCGTGGCCGCGCTGTGCCTGTGGTTCTACTCGATCGGCAAGCTGCCGCTGGCCACGGCGATGACCCTGAACTACATGTCGTCGGTGTGGATGGCGCTGTTCCTGATCGGCGGCGCGGTCATGCTCGGCGCGGCGCGCGTCGACGCGCGCCTGGTGGCCACGGTGCTGGTCGGCTTCGTCGGCGTGGCCTGCATCCTGCGGCCGACCATCGAGCGCGACCAGCTCTGGCACGGCCTGATGGGGCTGATGTCGGGCCTGCTGGCGGCGATGGCCTATCTGCAGGTGGCGGCGCTCGGCCGGGCCGGCGAACCCGAGACACGCGTGGTCTTCTACTTCTCGCTCGGCGGCATCGTCGCGGGCGCCGCCATCATGCTGGCCGGCGGCGGGCCGAGCCCGCACAGCCCGTACGGCGTGGCGCTGCTGCTGGCCGTGGGCATCCTCGCCACCGTGGCGCAGATGATGATGACGCGCGCGTACACGATCGGCCGTCCGCTGGTGAACGCGAGCCTGCAGTACCTCGGCATCGCGTTCTCGTTCGTCTACGGCGTGCTGCTGTTCGACGACCCCGTCACCGCGCTCGCGCTCGCGGGCATGCTGCTCATCGTGGGCGCGGGCATCGCCGCCGCACGGCTGCGGCAGCACGTGCAGCCGCGCGAGCCGACACCCTCGACCCTGGAGTCCTGACCATGCCGCTGCCCACGCCTCTCGTCGACGCCGCGACCCTGCGCGCGCTGCTGGCCTCGCCGTCGGCGCCGGTGGTCGTCGACATCAGCTTCGACCTCGCCGATCCCGCGCTCGGCGAGCGGCAGTACGCCGAG
>CAZFET010000084.1:0-12124 GCA_964517545.1 uncultured Burkholderiaceae bacterium | reverse complement strand
CAGCCCGCTCGACATGGCCGGCTGGACCCTGACGCTGAGCATCGCGCTCGCGCTGCAGGCGGGCCACCAGGTCGACTTCTTCACCGGCGACTCGCGCATGCTGCGCGACCGCATCGCGCGCGTGCTGCCGCACTGGAGCCGCAACGTGCCGGGCTACCACGCGGTGCTGGGCATGCACGCGTTCGGCCTCGAGGAGACGGGCGACTATCCGCAGGCCGAACGCCATGGCCGGCTGAGCGTCGAGCCCGAGCCGCGCGACAGCTGGGGCTGGCACGCGGTGGCCCACGTGCACGAGATGCGCAACCAGCCCGCCGACGGCATCGCGTGGCTGGAGCCGAACGCACGCACCTGGTCCGACGGCAGCTTCCTCGCGGTGCACAACTGGTGGCACCTCGCGCTGTTCCACCTGGAGCTCGACGAGATCGACGCCGTGCTCGCGCTGTACGACCGCGCGATCGGCGGGCCGGGTTCGAGCGTGGTGCTCGACATGATCGACCAGAGCGCGATGCTGTGGCGGCTGATGCTGCGCGGCATCGACGTCGGCGACCGCTGGCAGCCGCTGGCCGAACGCTGGGCGCCCGTGGCCGCGGCCGGCCACTACGCCTTCAACGACGTGCACGCGATGATGGCCTTCGTCGGCGCCGGCCGCGAGCACGAGCAGCAGCAGGTGCTCGACGCGCAGCGCGCCGCGATGGCGCGCGACGACGACAACGCTTCGTTCACGCGCGAGGTCGGCCACCCGTACACGCTGGCCGTGCAGTCGTTCGGACGCGGCGACTTCGGCGACGTGGTGCGCCGCCTGCGCCCGATCCGCCACTACGCGCACCGCTTCGGCGGCAGCCACGCGCAGCGCGACCTGATCGACCTCACCCTCATCGAAGCCGCCTTCCGCGGCGGCGACCGCGCCCTCGCCGCCGCCCTCGCCGCCGAACGCGCCGCCCAGCGTCCCCACAGCCCGCTCGCACGCCGCTTCGTCGCACGCGGCGCGAGACCGGAAATGGCGGCGTGAGCGCACTCGGCGAGGGGCCCCGCGCGCGAGCGCGGGGATCGACGCAGCGCAAACGCCGCCGGCCGCCGACACCACCGCATCACGAACGAGCACGGCAGACCGGAGGCGGCGGCGTGAGCGCACTCGGCGAGGGGCCCCGCGCGCAGCGCGGGGATCGACGCAGCGCGAACGCTGCCGGCACGGTCAGTGCGGCAACTGCCCCGGGAACACCCACAGCAGCGCGGCCGTCATCGTGACGTAGCGCGCGAACTTGCCGACCGCCATGTAGGCGACGCAGGGCCAGAACGGCAGCTTCAGCCAGCCGGCCACCGCGCACAGCGGGTCGCCCACCGCGGGCAGCCACGACAGCAGGCAGGCTTTCGGCCCGAAGCGCTCGAGCCACTGCAGCGCGCGCAGCTCGGCGGGCTTGCGATGGCGCACGCGTTCGTACGCGCGCTCGGCGCCGTAGCCCATCCACCAGCTGATCGCGCCGCCGATGGTGTTGCCCGCGGTGGCGACGAACACGGCCGGCCAGAACAGCTCGGGGTTGAGCTTGACGAGGCCGAACACCGCGGGCTCGCTGCCCATCGGCAGCAAGGTGGCCGACACCAGCGACACCACGAACACCGTCGACAGCCCGTACTGCGGCAGCGCCAGCGCGTCGAGCAGGGATGCGAGCCAAGCCTCCATTCGCGCGGATTATCGCGAGAGGCCCGTGGCTATACTGCGGCTCCCTTCCTCGCGCACCCCGAACGCCGTCATGCGACTCGGCCCTTACGAGCTGCCGAACAACCTGTTCGTCGCCCCGATGGCCGGGGTGACCGACCGGCCCTTTCGCGTGCTCGCGCGCCGGCTCGGCGCGGGCCACGCGGTCAGCGAGATGGTCACGTCGCGGCGCGAGCTGTGGCAGTCGCTGAAGACCTCGCGCCGCGCCGACCACACTGGCGAGCCGGGACCGATCGCGGTGCAGATCGCGGGCACCGACGCGGCGATGATGGCCGAGGCCGCGGCCTACAACATCGACCGCGGCGCGCAGATCATCGACATCAACATGGGCTGCCCGGCCAAGAAGGTGTGCAACGTGTACGCGGGCTCGGCCCTCATGCGCGACGAGCCGCTGGCGCTGGGCATCGTCGAGGCGGTGGTCGCGGTGTGCGCGCCGCGCGGCGTGCCGGTCACCCTGAAGATGCGCACCGGCTGGTGCGCGGCCGAGCGCAACGCGCTGCGCATCGCGAGCGCGGCCGAGAGCGCCGGCGTCGCGATGGTGGCGGTGCACGGCCGCACGCGCGAGCAGGGCTACGGCGGCTGCGCCGAGTACGACACCGTCGCCGGCTGCTGCCGCCGCTCACGCGCGAGGTGCGCGCCTGGCTGCTCGAGCACCTGCAGGATCACTACGCGCTGTACGGCGAGGCCACCGGCGTGCGCAGCGCGCGCAAGCACATCGGCTGGGCGCTGCGCGCGCTGCCGGACGGCGAGCGCTTTCGCGCCGAGATGAACACCCTGGACACCTGCGACGCGCAATGGCGCGCCGTCGCGGACTGGTTCGACGCGCTGGCCGACGTGCACGAGCGACTGCCGCTCGCGCGCACGCCGGCCGCCAACGACGACGACATGCAACTCACGGCATGAGCAAGAAACACATCGAAGAGTGCATCCGCGAGAGCCTCGACGCCTACTTCCGCGACCTGCGCGGCACCGACCCGCACGGCCTGCACGAGATGGTGATGCGCACCGTCGAGAAGCCGCTGCTCGACGTGGTGATGAAGCACGCCGACGGCAACCAGAGCAAGGCGGCCGACTGGCTCGGCATCAACCGCAACACCCTGCGGCGCAAGCTGCTCGAACACAAGCTCGTCAAGCCGTGACCACCGCGCTCCTCTCCGTCTCCGACAAGACCGGCGTCGTCGACTTCGCGCGCGCACTGCACGCGCTCGGCGTGACGCTGCTGTCCACCGGCGGCACCGCGAAGCTGCTCGCCGACGCGGGCCTGCCGGTGACCGAGGTGGCCGAGCACACCGGCTTTCCCGAGATGCTCGACGGCCGCGTGAAGACGCTGCACCCGAAGGTGCACGGCGGGCTGCTCGCGCGCCGCGACGTGCCGGCGCACATGGCCTCGCTGCGCGAACACGGCATCGCGACGATCGACCTGCTGGTGGTCAACCTCTACCCGTTCGAGGCCACGGTCGCGAAGCCCGGCTGCACGCTCGACGAGGCGATCGAGAACATCGACATCGGCGGTCCGGCGATGGTGCGCTCGGCGGCGAAGAACTGGAAGGACGTGGCGGTGCTCACCGACGCGTCGCAGTACGCCACGGTGCTGGCCGAGCTGCGGGCCGACGGCCGCGTCGCCGAGGCCACGCGCTTCGCGCTGGCCGTGGCCGCGTTCAACCGCATCAGCGACTACGACGCCGCGATCAGCGACTACCTGTCGTCGCTGCAGGCCGACGGCACGCGCGCCGAGTACCCGGGCCACAGCAACGGCCGCTTCGTGAAGCTGCAGGACCTGCGCTACGGCGAGAACCCGCACCAGACGGCGGCCTTCTACCGCGACCTGCATCCGGCGCCCGGCTCGCTGGTGACGGCCAAGCAGCTGCAGGGCAAGGAGCTCTCGTACAACAACATCGCCGACGCCGACGCGGCGTGGGAGTGCGTCAAGAGCTTCGACGCGCCGGCGTGCGTGATCGTCAAGCACGCCAACCCGTGCGGCGTGGCGCTGGGCGCGAACCCGGCCGAGGCCTACGACAAGGCCTTCCGCACCGACCCCACGTCGGCCTTCGGCGGCATCATCGCCTTCAACCGGCCGCTCGACGTCGAGGCCGCGCAGCGCGTGGCGAAGCAGTTCGTCGAGGTGCTCATGGCGCCGTCGTTCAGCGACGCGGCGCGCGCCGCGTTCGCCGGCAAGGCCAACGTGCGGCTGCTCGAGATCGCGCTGCCGCCGGCCGGCGGGGCCACGCCGTGGGAGCGCGGCCGCAACGCGCACGACGTCAAGCGCGTCGGCTCGGGCCTGCTGATCCAGAGCGCCGACCTCCACGAACTCACCCGCGCCGAGCTGAAGGTGGTGACGAAGAAGCAGCCCACCGCGCAGCAGCTCGACGACCTGCTGTTCGCGTGGACGGTGGCCAAGTACGTCAAGAGCAACGCGATCGTGTTCTGCGCCGGCGGCACGACCCTGGGCGTGGGCGCCGGCCAGATGAGCCGCATCGACTCGGCGCGCATCGCGTCGATCAAGGCCGCCAACGCCGGCCTCGAACTGAAGGGCTCGGTCGTCGCGAGCGACGCGTTCTTCCCCTTCCGCGACGGCCTGGACGTGGTGGTCGACGCCGGCGCCGCGTGCGTGATCCAGCCCGGCGGCAGCATGCGCGACGCGGAAGTCGTCGCCGCGGCCGACGAACGCGGCGTCGCCATGGTGTTCACGGGCGTGCGTCACTTCCGCCATTGAGCGCCTGAGCGCATGGCGAGCCTCGCCGAGTTCGCCGGGCTGACGCTCGCGTTCATCGCGCGCCTGATCACCGGCGCGCAGGGCCACTGGATCGGCAGCCCGCCCAAGGCCGAGCAGCGCATCTACTTCGCCAACCACCAGAGCCACTTCGACTGGGTGCTCATCTGGGCGGCGCTGCCGCGCGAGCTGCGCGCGATCACGCGGCCGATCGCGGCGCGCGACTACTGGACCTCGAGCCCCTTCAAGCGCTGGCTGACCCACGAGGTGTTCAACGCCGTGTACGTGAACCGCCAGCGCACCGACGACCAGGACCCGCTGGAGCCGCTGCTCGAGGCGCTGCGCCGCGGCGATTCGCTCGTGATCTTTCCCGAGGGCACGCGCAGCCACCGCGGCGAGCCGATGCCCTTCAAGAGCGGCCTGTACCACCTGGCCGAGCAGTTTCCCGACGTGCCGCTGGTGCCGGCCTGGATCGACAACGTGCAGCGCGTCATGCCCAAGGGCGAGGTCGTGCCAGTGCCGGTGCTGTGCTCGGTGAGCTTCGGCGCGCCGCTGCGGCTCGAGCCCGGCGAGGACAAGCGCGCCTTCCTCGATCGCGCGCGCGCGGCCGTGCTGGCGCTGCGCCCGACGGAGCCGGCCTGATGGGCGAACTGCGCTCGCTCACGGTCAGCCAGCAGGTGGGGCTGCTGTTCGTCGCGCTGTTCGGCGTGCTCGCGCTGGTCACCGCGATCGCCAGCCTGCGCTCGCTGCGCGATGCTCCGCCCGAGGTGGCCGAGCGCCATCAGCGCTTGCGCCGCGACCTGCGCGCGGTGTGGGTGGGCACGGTGGTGTTCTGGGTGGCGTCGGCCTCCGGGGCCTTCGTGGCGACCCTGCTGACCGGGCTGGTCAGCTTCGTCGCGCTGCGCGAGTTCATCACGCTCAGCCACACCACGCGCGGCGACCACCGCAGCCTGATCGCGGCCTTCTTCGTCGCGCTGCCGCTGCAGTACCTGTTCGTCGCGCGCCAGCACGCCAACCTGTTCACCGTGTTCATCCCGGTCTACGTGTTCGCGGCGCTGCCGGTGCTGTCGGCGCTGGGCAACGACCCGCGCCGCTTCCTCGAGCGCACCGCGAAGATCCAGTGGGGGATGATGGTCTGCGTGTACGGCCTGTCGCACGCGCCGGCGCTGCTGCTGCTGGCCTTCCCCGGCTACGAGGAGCGCGGCGCCTTCCTCGTGCTGTACCTCGTGCTCGTGGTGGCGGCCGCGCAGATCGCGCAGGAAGCGGCCAGCCGCTGGCTGCGACGCCGGCCGGTCGCGCGGCAGATCAGCCGCAGCTTCTCGTGGCGCGCCTGGGCGCTGGGCTGCGCCGCCGCCGGCGTGGTCGGCACCCTGATGTACTGGTCCACGCCGTTCAAGGCGGGGCAGGCCTTCGCGATCGGCTTCATCGCCGGCGGCTGCGGCACCCTGGGCGAACTGGCCATGAAGGCGATGAAGCGCGACGCCGGCGTGCGCCACTGGGCCGGCCGCACCGCGAGCGTCACCGGCGCGGTCGGGCTGCTCGACCGCGTGGCGCCGCTGTGCTTCGCGGCGCCGGTGTTCTTCCACTCGGTGCGCTGGTACTTCGGCGTGTGACGCGGCGGCGCGCCGTGCCGCGTCAGTCCGGGTGCCGCCGCCTGACCTCGGCGTACGCGTCGGCCACCAGTCGCTCGAGCACCGCCAGGTCCACGTCGGCGAGGCGGCGGATCGACAGGCAGGCCTTGCCCATCTTGTGGCGGCCCAGGCGCGCGAGCAGTTCGGCCTGCCGTGCCCCGGCGGCCGACAGGTACACGCTGATGTCCGACTTGCGCGACGCGAAGCCGACCGCGCACGCCTCGCCCGAGTGCCCGCTGTCGTAGCTGTAGCGATAGCGGCCGAAGCCGACGATCGCCGGCCCCCACATCACGGGCTCCTGCTTCGTGGCCTTGCGCATCAGCGCCAGCAGGCGCTCGCAGTCGTCGCGGCGCGCCGGGTCGGCGATCGCGGCGAGGTAGCCGGCCGCCGCGGCCTGCGTGGGTCGTGTCTTCGCGTCGGCCATGCTGCCTCCTGTCGGGTCCGGACCGTCGTGCGCGGCGATGCGGCTTCAGCCTCGCCTCATGCCATGTGCTCGATGCCGTCGGGCATGCGCACCCAGGCGTGCATGCGCTCCTCGTAGACCGAGAAGGTCGGCGCGGGGAACGACGGATCCGCGAACGCGCCGACCGGGATGACGATCGAGTCGTCGAATCCCTCGATGGTGTAGTACACGGTCGCGCCGCACTCGGGGCAGAAGCGGAACGTGGCGCGCGAGCCCGCGTCGCCCACGCGCACGAATTCGCGGGCGCTGCCCGTCACGGTGACCGTGTCTTTCGCGAAGCGCGCCTGCACCGCGAACACGCTGCCGCTGCGCCGCTGGCAGGCGAGGCAGTGGCAGACCGCTACGCCCAGCGGCGCGGTGGTGGTGCGGGCCTGCAGGCGCCCGCAGCTGCAGGAGGCTGTGTGCATCGTCATGGGAGGGTGGTGGGTGGAGACGGGTCGGACGGCGGCAGGGTGTCGGCAGCCGGTCGGCGCATCAGCACGATCCAGCCGTCGATGGCCCGCCCCTGATCTTCGCGGATCACCGCGGGCTCGAAGCGCAGCGGCTCGAGGCCGCGGCGCGCGGCCAGGTCGCGCAGGTAGCGCCGCGAGTGCGCGTAGCGCAGGCTCGTGCGCAGCTCGTAGTCGACGCGCTCGTCGGCGGCCTCCACCGAGAACGCGAACGTGCCGCCGGGCTCCAGCACGCGCCGCACGCCGGCGAACACGCAGTCGAGGTCGCCGATGTAGATGAACACGTCGGTCGAGGTCACCAGGTCGTAGCGGCGGTCGGTGCGCTGCAGGTGCTCGGCCACGTCGGCCTGGGTCAGCTCGGCGTACACCTGCCGCGCGCGGGCCTGCCCGAGCATGCCGGCGGAGAGATCGACGCCATCGATCGCGTCGACGAGCGGCGCCAGCTCGCGCCCGCACAGGCCGGTGCCGCAGCCGAGGTCGAGCGCGCGCGCGTAGCGCGCCGGGCCGTGCACGCGCAGCCGTCGCGCGAGCGCGACGTGCGCCTCGTAGCGCAGCACGCGCTCCAGATGTTCGTCGAAGCGTGCGGCGTAGCCGTCGAACAGCTGCTGCACGTACGGCACGGGGGCCCGGGCCGGCGTGGCCGCGCCGGGCGCCGATGCGTCGGCCGCCTGCGCGCCGACGGCGCCGCGGCGCAGGCCGGCGAGCAGGTAGCGGTGCAGCTCGGGGTCGGCGCCCAGCGCGAGCGCGCGCTCGAAGCACGCGGCGGCCTCGTCGAGCCGTCCCTGCTCCTTCAGGATGCCGCCGCGGTTGCTCCACGCCTGCGCGAGCGCGGGGTCGAGCGCGAGCGCGCGGCCGTACGAGCCGAGCGCCTCGTCGTGGCGGCCCAGCCGCTGCAGCGCGAGCCCGTGGCGGAACCACGGCAGCGCCGCGTCGGGACGCGCGCCGATCACGCGCTCGAGCGCCTGCAGCGCGTCGGCATGGCGGCCGAGATCGGCCAGCGCCTGCGCGCGCTGCCACGCGGCGTCGGGGTCGTCGGGCTGCGCGGCGAGCGCGTCGTCGAGCAGCTGCAGTGCGTCGTGCGCGCGACCGAGGCGCAGCTTCGTGGCGGCCAGGTTGGTCAGCGTCGACACGCGGCCGGGCAGCAGCGCGAGCGAGGCTTCGTAGGCCCGTTCGGCGTCGACGTAGCGGCCGGCCTCGAAGTGGCGCAGCCCTTCGACGAAGGCCGCACGGGCGCGCTCGAAGGTCGCGTCGCTCATCGGCCGGGCGCGGGCGCCGTGCGACGCGAGCCGCCCATCAGTGCACCGTCGTCGGCGCCGCGCCGCCGAGCGCGCGCAGCCACTCGAGCTTGCCCGAGTAGCGCTCGCGCTCGCCGCGCGTGCCGCCGTACTCGGCCGCGCGCGCCAGCTCGCGCCGCGCCTCGTCGAGCTCGCCCAGCCGGTAGTGCGCGAGCGCCAGCCAGAAGTGGAACTCGGCCGAGTACGCCACGCGCCGCACCTCGCGGCGGAAGTGCTCGCGCGCGGCGGCGTGGTCGCCGCGCTCCATGGCGGCGCGGCCGAGATCGTAGAAGTGGAACGGCGGATGCGGCTCCAGCCGCGCCAGGGTCTCGCGCAGCAGCGCGGCGTCGGGGCCCGCGCCGCGCCCGTCGCGCTCGAGCGTCTGCACGAGGTTGGCCATCGCGCGCGTGTTGCGCGGCTCCTGGCGCAGCACGTGCGCGAAGGCGCGCTCGGCGCGGGCGAGGTCGCCGCGGCGCAGGTGCACGACCCCCAGGGTGTTGAAGGCGCCGGCGAACGACGGCGCCTGGCGGATGGCCTCGCGCGCCCACCAGTACGCGTCGTCGATGCGGCCCTGCACCAGCGCTTCGGCGGCGCGGTTGTTCATGAACATCGCGACGTTGGTGGGCTCGTCGATCACCACGGTCTGCAGGCCGTGCAGGTCGGACGCGGGCACGAAGTCGACCGTCAGCTCGTCGATGTGGCGCGCGTTCAGGCGGTCGCGCAGCGGCTGGCCGAGCGTGACGTTGACGTGCCCGCTGCGCAGGAAGAGGTCGCGGCTGCGCGTCCAGGTCTCCTCGACCACCGCGCTGCGGAAGGTGACCGGCACGCCCAGCTCGCGCGCGAAGGCGGCCGTCATGACGACCAGCGACAGGCAATTGCCGGCACGCGCGTCGAAGGCCTCGGACGCGGTGCGCGTGCGCTCGGCGACGTACTCCAGGCGCAGCTGGCCGCGCTTGTACAGCGCTTCCACCAGCCCGTGCTGCGGGCCGTGGCGGCGCAGCGTGGCCGGTGCCTCCTCGCGCAGGTAGCGGCGCATCTCGTCGCTGAGCGCGAACACGTCGGCCGCGTCGATGCGCTCGCTGGGCGGGGCGAAGCGCGCGTCGGCGAAGAGCGCCTCGACGTCGGCCGCGACGCGCGGCGCGGCCGCCGGCGCCGACGCGCACGCCCCGAGCAGCGCGCCCGACAGCGCGCAGGCCAGCGACAGCAGCAGCACCCGGATGCGCATGACCGACTCCCGCGCGGGCGGCACGCCCGCGATGCGCGATCATCGCACCCCATGCGCATCCTCGGCATCGATCCCGGCCTGCAGGCCACCGGCTTCGGCGTCATCGATGCGGCCGGCCCGCGCCTGGCCTACGTGGCCAGCGGCACGATCCGCACCGCGGCGGCGGCGCGCGGCGACCTGCCGGCGCGGCTGTCGATCATCTTCGACGGCGTGTGCGAGGTGACCGAGCGCTACGCGCCCGATTGCGCGTCGGTGGAGATCGTGTTCGTCAACGTCAACCCGCAGAGCACCTTGCTGCTCGGCCAGGCGCGCGGCGCGGCGCTGGCCGCGCTGGTGTCGCGCCGCCTGCCGGTGTCGGAGTACACCGCGCTGCAGATGAAGAAGGCCGTGGTCGGCCACGGACAGGCGCGCAAGGAGCAGGTGCAGCAGATGGTGGCGCGGCTGCTGGCGCTGCCCGGCCTGCCCGGCCCCGACGCGGCCGACGCGCTGGGTCTGGCCGTCACGCACGCGCACGCTGGCGGCACCCTGGCGGCGCTGGGCAAGGCCACCACGTTGGCGCGCCGGGCGCATGCGCAGTACCGCAAGGGTCGCACGTACTGAGCGAGCCGCCGTCGCCCTCGCCCGCGCGCGGCAGCGCCGCACCCGGTCCCGTCGCACCGTGCCCGCGGCGCCGGCGTAAGGTGCGCCGTCCCGGCGCGACTGACGGCGCATGAAGAAGCTCCTCGTGCTGGGCCTGTCGCACGTCGCGGCACTGGCCGCCGGGTTCGCCGCCGGCATCTACACCCTGCCGCTGCTGATCGCGCCGCCGTCGCCCGGTGCGGCCGAGCTGCGCGCGGTCGCGGCCGCGCCGTCGGCCTTCAGCGGCACGTTCCGCCGCGACCTGAAGGACAGCGACGCGCTGCACTGGGGCGAGGGCACGGTCACCGTCAGCGCGCAGGCGGTGGCGCTGGCCGGACGCCTCGCGCCGGGCCCGGACTACAAGCTGTACCTGCTGCCGGAGTTCGTGGAGACCGAGGCCGACTTCGCGCGGCTGCGCGCGCAGGCCGTGCTCGTGGGCGACGTGAAGACCTTCGAGAACTTCATCGTGCCGGTGCCGCCGGGCGTTGACGTCTGGCGCTACACGACGGTGCTGGTGTGGTGCGAGACCTTCTCGCAGTTCATCACGTCGGCGAAGTACCGCTGACGCTGGCGCCGCGCCGCTACAGCCCGCGCGCCAGCCGCTCGAGGATCAGCACCGCGAAGAAGCCGAGCGCCGCGATCACCGACCACTTGATGATCAGCACGCCGCGGCGGCGCCAGACCGGCTGGCGCGTGCCGATGTACATGGCGAAGCACAGCACGGCGGCCACGCCGAGCAGGCCCATGATCCAGCGGAAGATCAGCATCGCCGGTCGCGCCGCGGCGCGCGCGTCACGACGAACGACCTCTCGCTCGACCCGCTCGACGTCACCATGCCGGCGCCGGCTCGGCAAAGCCGCGCGGCGCGTCGCGCTCGTGCTCGAAGCTGACGAGCTCGAACGCCTGCGCGTCGGCCAGCAGCGCGCGCAGCAGCCGGTTGTTGAGCGCGTGGCCGCTGCGAAACGCGGTGTAGGCAGCCAGCAGCGGCCTGCCGGCGATGTACAGGTCGCCGATCGCGTCGAGGATCTTGTGCTTGACGAACTCGTCGTCGTAGCGCAGCCCTTCGGCATTGAGCACGCGGTAGTCGTCGACGACGATCGCGTTGTCCATGCTGCCGCCGAGGCTCAGCCCGCGCGAGCGCATCATCTCCACGTCCTTCGTGAAGCCGAAGGTGCGCGCGCGCGCGATGTCGCGGCGGTAGTCGCCCGAGCCCATGTCGAACTCCACGCGCTGGCCCGTGGCGTCGACCGCGGGGTGCTTGAAGTCGATCTCGAAGGCGAGCCGGAAGCCGTGGTACGGCTCGAGGCGCGCCCACTTCAGCGACGGGCCGTCGCCGTCGCGCACCTCGACGGGCTTCTTCACCCGCAGGAAGCGCTTGGGCGCGTTCTGGCGCTCGATGCCCGCGCTCTGCAGCAGGAACACGAAGCTGGCCGCCGAGCCGTCGAGGATGGGCACCTCCTCGGCGGTGCTGTCGATGTACAGGTTGTCGATGCCGAGCCCCGAACAGGCCGACATCAGGTGCTCGACCGTGTGCACCTTGGGCGCGCCGGGGTCGCCGCCGGGCGACAGGGTCGACGCGAGCCGCGTGTCGCACACGGCCGTGGCCGAGACCGGAATGTCCACCGGCACGGGCAGGTCGACGCGGCGGAACACGATGCCGGTGTCGGGCGCCGCAGGCCGCAGGGTCAGCTCGACCTTCTGCCCGCTGTGCAGGCCCACGCCGACCGCGCGGGTCAGCGACTTCAGGGTGCGTTGCTGCAGCATCGTCGTCTCATTATCGGCACAAGGCACAAGCCCCGGCGCCCGCAAGGACGCCGGGGAACGAAACGGCAGTCGACGAAACGGCAGTCGGCAACATCAGCGCTCGCAGTCCACCCGCCGCAACCCGACGAGAGTTCGCGCGGATCCGGCCCCACCGGCCCGCCGAGCCCCGACGAGAGCTTGCGCGGATCCGGCCCTGCCGGTCCGCCGCAACCCTTCGAGAGCTTGCGCGGATCCGGCTCCGCCGGTCCGCCGCAAGGGCCCCCTCGGGGGGCAGCG
>CAZFET010000083.1:0-12150 GCA_964517545.1 uncultured Burkholderiaceae bacterium | reverse complement strand
AGCGGCTCGCGTACGCCATCGAGATCGAGCCCGCCGTCGCGCGCGTCGAGCTGCCGTCCGGCCTGCTGCTCACCCTGGTGGAAAACGCGGTCGAGCACGGCGTGGCGCCGGCGCTGGCCGGCGGCGTGGTGTCGGTGCGCGCGCGTGCGCGCGGCGCGGCCTGCGAGCTGAGCGTGCACAACACCGGCTCGCCGCTGCCGGCCGGCTGGGCCGACGGGGCGGGCCTGGCCAACAGCCGCGAGCGTCTCGCGCAGCGCTTCGGCGATCGCGCGAGCCTCGCGCTCGAGCCGGCCGACGGCGGCACCGTCGCGCGCGTGAGCCTGCCGCTGGAGACACCAGCGCCATGAACCCGACCGTGCACCCGACCGTGCTTCCGACCGCGCACCCGACCGTGCTGATCGCCGCCGACGGGGAAGCGCCGCGCGCGCAGCTGCAGGCGGCCCTGGCGCGCGTGTGGCCCGACGCGCGGGTGGTCGCCAGTGCCAACGGCGTGGACGCGTGGGACGCCTTCCTCGAGCACGAGCCGCAGGTCGCGCTGCTCGACATCCGCATGCCGGGGCTGAGCGGCATCGAGGTGGCGCAGCGCATCGACGGGCGCGCCGCGGTGATCTTCGTGTCGGCCTACGGCGACCACGCGCTGGCCGCCTTCGACGCCGGTGCGGTGGACTACGTGGTCAATCCGGTCGACGACGCGCGCCTCGCGCAGGCCATGGAGCGCGTGCGCGCGCGCCTGCCGCAGCCGGGCGGGGCGGCAGTATCGGCCGACCCGCAGGCGCTGCAGGCGGTGCTGGCGCAGCTGGCCGGGCAGCTCGCGCGGCGGCCGGCGCTCGAGGTCATCCAGGCCGGCGTGGGCAAGGAGGTGCGCCTCATCCGCGTGGCCGAGGTGGTGTACTTCGAGGCCGACGCGCGCTACACGCGCGTGGTGCACGAAGGCGGCGAGGCGCTGATCCGCACGCCGCTGAAGGAGCTGCTCGCGCAGCTCGACCCGCAGCAGTTCTGGCAGGTGCACCGCTCCGTGATCGTGAACCACCGGCACGTCGCCGCGGCCGTGCGCGTCGACGAAGGCCAGATGCACCTCACCTTGCGCGGCCGGCCCGAGACCTTGCCGGTGTCGCGCCACTTCCAGGGACGCTTCCGCGGGCAGTAGCGCCGGTGCCCGGGCGCGCCGCACTGCGGGAAGCCCCGGCGGCGCCGCGCCGCGCGGCCTGCCACACTGCGCGGCCATGACGTTCACGCCGCCGACCCCGAGCCCGCGCTTCGACACCTTCCCCCGCCACGAAGAGCTCAGCCGCCTGCTGTTCGACTACGCCGACGCGCATCCGCAGCTGGTGCGCATCGAGTCGATCGGCCGCAGCCACGAAGGCCGCGACATCTGGGTGGCGATCGTCACCCAGCAGGCGACCGGCGCCGACACCGACAAGCCGGCCCTCTGGGTCGACGGCAACATCCACGCCGCCGAGCTCACCGGCTGCACCGCCTGCCTGTACTGGCTGCACCGCCTGGTCACGCGCTACGGCCGCGACGACGACGAAGGCCGGCGCATCACGCAGCTGCTCGACACGCGCACCGTCTACCTGTGCGCGCGCCTGAACCCCGACGGCGCCGAGCTCGCGCTGGCCGACCGGCCGCGCCACATCCGCTCGAGCACGCGCCCGTACCCGTACGACGAGCCGGTGGTCAAGGGCCTGACGATCGAGGACATCGACGGCGACGGCCGCATCCTCACGATGCGCATCCCCGACCCGCACGGCCCGTACAAGAAGCACCCCGACGAGCCGCGCCTGATGGTGCCGCGCGAGCCCGGCGAGTTCGGCGGCGAGTACTACCGGCTCATGCCCGAGGGCACGCTCACGCACTTCGACGGCCTCACCGTCAAGGTGAACCCCGACCGCGAGGGCCTCGACCTCAACCGCAACTTCCCGAGCCAGTGGCGGCAGGAGTTCGAGCAGCTCGGCGCCGGCCCGTACCCGACCAGCGAGCCCGAGGTGCGCGCGATGGTGCAGTGGATCGTCACGCACCCGAACATCGGTGCGGCGGTGAGCTTCCACACGCACAGCGGCGTGATCCTGCGGCCGCCGGGCACGCACTCCGACGACGACATGACGCCCGAGGACCTGTGGGCGTACCAGCGCTTCTCGAAGATCGGCGAGCAGCTCACCGGCTATCCGGCCATCGGCATCTGGAACGAGTTCCGCTACCACCCGAAGGAAATCATCACCGGCACGCAGGACTGGCTGTACGAGCACCAGGGCGCGCTGTTCTGGACCGTCGAGCTGTGGTCGCCCAACCGCGAGGCCGGCATCAGCGGCTACAAGTGGATCGAGTGGTACCGCGACCACCCGGTGTCCGACGACCTCAAGCTGCTGAAGTGGAGCGACGAGAAGTGCGGCGGCCAGGCCTACGTGAACTGGCGGCCGTTCCGCCATCCGCAGCTCGGGCTGGTGGAGATCGGCGGCTGGGACAAGATGAACTTCTGGCGCAACCCGCCGCCGGCGTTGCGCGAGCGCGAGGTCGAGCGCTTCCCGGCCTGGATGGAGACCATCGCGCTGGCGCTGCCGCGGCTGGAACTGCTGCGCGCCGAGGTGCGCGCGCTCGGGCCCGACACCTGGCGCGTGCGCTTCGCCGTGGCCAACGCCGGCTGGCTGCCCGCCTACGTGACCAAGCGCGCGCTCGAGCGCAAGGTCGTGCGCGGCGTGATGTTCGAGATCCACCTGCCGCCCGAGGCGTCGCTGGTGAGCGGCGACCTGCGCAGCGAAGGCCCGCAGCTCGAAGGCCATGCGCCCAAGACCTCGCTGCAGCACTTCCTGCCGCCGCGCGACGTGACGGCCGACCGCGCGGTGGCCGAGTGGGTGATCAAGGCGCCCAAGGGCACGGCCCTCGCGCTGAGCGCGCGCGCCGACCGCGCCGGCGCGGTGCGCACCGAGGTGCGGCTGGACTGAATCGCGCGTCAGCGCCCGGCGCCGCCGTCGGTGCGGCGTGCGTCCTGGTCGTTGCCGTGGCCGCCGTCGTGCCCTTCGTCGCGCGCTTCGTCGTGGCCGTCGGCGCGCCGATCGCGCCCGAGCTCGCGGCTGGAGGCCACGCGGCTTTCGATCGGCGCGTCGGCCAGCGCCTGCCGCCACAGCTTCTTCGGCAGGAAGCCGCGCAGCCGCTCGATGGCGAGCTCCACCAGCTCGGGGTTCAGCTCGTGGCCGATGCCGGGGCGCAGGTCGGCGGTGACGTCGGCGCCGAGCGCGACCAGGCGCTCGCCCGCGTCGATCACCGGGCCGGGCGGGATCACCGGATCGGCCAGCCCGTGCAGCAGGTGCACGCACACGTCCTCGGGCGCGTGCGCGGGCGGGCTCGCGTAGCGGCCGCTGAACGCGACCACGCGGCCGGCCAGCTGCGGCACCGCCTGCACCGCCTCGAGCGCCATGATCGCGCCTTGCGAGAAGCCGACCAGCGCGGTGCGCGGCCACGGCATGTCGAAGCGGCGCTGCAGCGCGCGCACCGTCCCGACGAAACGCGGCAGCGCCGCCGCCACGCGCGCCGGCCGGTCGGCCTCGGTCACGCCGACGATCGAGAACCACTGCCGCCCCGCGCCGCCGCCCGGCACGGCGTCGAACGCATCGGGCGCCGGCACGCTCAGCACCGCCGCCTGCGGGTACTCGCCGGCCAGCCGCGCGCCCAGCGGCGCCAGGTCGCGCGGCGTCGCGCCCACGCCGTGGAAGAGCAGAAACAGCAAGTCGGGCGCGCCGTCGCGCGGCGACCACTCGACGCTGCCGTCGGGATGGAGGGTGGCAGGTGCCGGAGCGTTCATGCCCGCAGTGTGCGCCCCGCGGCGCGCGGCACGATGCAGCGGATGTGAAGGCGGCGGCGAAACGTCTTGAAAGCGGAGCGCGGGCGCCGATCCTCCACAATGGCCCGATGAACCTCGACCTGAATGGCAAGCCGGTGAACGTCGACGATGCGCTCGTCGATCCGGCGATGCCGCTGCTGTGGGTGCTGCGCGACGTGCTGCAGCTCACCGGCACCAAGTACGGCTGCGGCGTGGCGGCGTGCGGCGCGTGCACGGTGTGGGTCGACGGCGCGGCGGTGCGTTCGTGCGTGACGCCGCTGTCGGCGGTGGCGGGCAAGGCGGTGCGCACGATCGAGTCGCTGGCCACGCCCGACGGCGCGCTGCATCCGCTGCAGCGCGCGTGGATCGCGCACCAGGTGCCGCAGTGCGGCTACTGCCAGAGCGGGCTGCTGATGGCGGCGGCCGCGCTGCTGGCGAAGAACCGCAACCCGTCCGACGCGGAGATCGACGCGAGCGTCACCAACCTGTGCCGCTGCGGCACGACGGTGCGCGTGCGCGAGGCGATCAAGACCGCTGCGCGCGAGCTGCGCGCGGAGTCGGGCACCAAACCGCCGGCCGCCGGCCGGGCCACGCCATGACCACGCGCCGCTTCCTGCTCGGTGCGCTGGCCGCGGGCGGCGCGCTCGTCGTGGGCTGGGGCTTGCTGCCGCCGCGCAGCCGCATCGGCGACCGGCGCGTGCTGCCGCTGGTCGAGGGCGAGGTCGGGCTGAACGGCTGGATCAAGGTCGCGCGCGACGGCTCGGTGCGTCTCGCGATGCCGCGCGCCGAGATGGGCCAGGGCGTGCACACCGCGCTCGCGATGCTCGCGGCCGAGGAACTCGACGTCGGGCTCGACCAGGTGACGCTCATCGAAGCCGGTCCCGAGCGCCTGTACGGCAACCTCGCGAGCCTGGCGACCACGATGCTCGCGCACCCCGGCGAGGCCGGGCTCGGCGAGTCGTCGCGCGCCGGGCGCGTGGGCCTGTGGCTGCTGAACAAGACGGCGCGCGAGCTGGGCCTGCAGATCACGGGCGGCTCGAGCAGCATCGCCGACGCGTGGGACGTGCTGCCGCTGGCCGCCGCCACCGCGCGCGCGCAGCTGCTCGGCGCGGCCTCGCTCGCGTGGAAGCTGCCGGTGACCGAGCTCGCGGTCGAACGCGGCACGGTGCGCCACCCGAGCGGGCCGAGCGCGCACTACGGCGAACTCGCCGAGCGCGCCGCGGCCACGCCGCCCGGCGACGTGAAGCGCAAGCCGCGCGACGCGTGGAAGCTGGTCGGCACCGCCGCGCCGCGCACCGACCTGCGCGACAAGGTGACCGGCCGCGCGGTGTTCGGCATCGACGTGCGTCCCGAGGGCCTCGTGTTCGCGGCGGTGCGCCACAGCCCGATGCTCGGCGGCGACGTGGCGCGGCTCGACGTCGACGCGCTGCTGCGCCGCCCCGGCGTGGAACGCGTGGTGCGGCTCGGCTCGTACGCCGGCTCGACGCCCGGCTTCGCGGTGGTGGCGCGCACCACCTGGCACGCGATGGACGCGGCGCGCCGGGCGGCGGTGCAGTGGCTCGAGCCGCCGGCCGGCCACCTCGACTCGGCGACGATCGAGCGCGCGCTCGAGGCGCGCGCGCGCACGGCCGCGGCCGACGACGCGGGCTTCGCGTTCGCGAACCGCGGCGACGCGATCGGCGCGCTCGAGCAGGCCGCGCGCCGTGTCGAGGCGCTGTACCGCGCGCCGTACCTCGCGCACGCGGCGATGGAGCCGATGAACTGCACCGCGCAGGTGAAGGACGGGCGCGTCACCGTGTGGGCGCCGACGCAGGTGCCGACCGCCGCGCGCGCGCTGGCCGCGCGCGTGGCCGGCGTCGACGTCGATCGCGTCACCTTGCACGTGCCCTATCTCGGCGGCGGCTTCGGGCGCCGGCTCGAGGTCGACGTCGTCGGGCAGACGGTGCGCGTCGCGCTCGAGACCGGCGGGCGGCCGGTGCAGCTCGTGTGGTCGCGCGAAGAGGACTTCACGCACGACTTCTATCGTCCGGCCGGCGCCGCGCTGCTGCGCGCGGGCTTCGCCGGCGACGGCACGCTGAGCGCGCTGCACGTGGTGAGCGCGGGCGACGCGATCACGCCGCGCAACGCCGAGCGCACCTTGCCCGCACTGGCCGGCCCGATCGACCCGCCGGACAAGACCGCCATCGAGGGGCTGCACCAGTTCCCGTACGCGGTGCCCCATCTGCGTGTCGCGCACGCGGCCACGCACAGCGGCGTGCCGGTGGGCTACTGGCGCTCGGTCGGCCACTCGCACCACGCCTTCTTCGCCGAGAGCTTCGTCGACGAGCTCGCGCACGCGCGCGGCCGCGACCCGGTGGCCTTCCGCCTCGAGCTGCTGGCCGGCAAGCCGGCGCACGCGGCGGTGCTGAAGCTCGCGGCCGAGAAGGCCGGCTGGGGCGGGCCGCTGGCGGCGGGCCGCGCGCGCGGCGTGGCGCTGCACGAGAGCTACGGCAGCGTGGTGGCGATGGTGGTCGAGGCCGCGCTGGACGGCGGCCGTCCGCGCGCGCTGCGCGTGGTGTGCGCGGCCGACTGCGGCACCGTGGTCAACCCCGGCATCGTCGCGCAGCAGGTCGAGGGCGGCGTGATGTACGCGCTGGCCGCCGCGCTGCACGGTCGCATCACGATCGAGCGCAGCGAGGTGCAGCAGAAGAACTACCGCGACCAGCCGCTGCTCGCGCTGCGCGACGCGCCGCGCGTCGAGCTGCACCTCGTGCCGTCGACGCGCGCGCCCGGCGGCGTGGGCGAGATCGCCGTGCCGCCGCTCGCCCCCGCGCTGGCCAACGCGATCTTCGCGCTCACCGGACGCCGCCTGCGCGAGCTGCCGCTGCGCCTGGCCTGAGCCCGCGCGCGGCGCGCGTCAGGCCAGCGCCCTGGCCAGCGCGCGCAGCAGGTGGTGCGGCTCGCTCGGCTTGGTGAGGAAGTCGTTCATGCCCGCGGCCAGCGCCTGCTCGCGCTCGGAGACCAGCGCGGCGGCGGTGAGCGCGATGATCGGCAGCTGGGCCGCGCTGTAGCGCCGGCGCAGGATGCGCGTGGCCTCGTGGCCGCTCATGCCGGGCATCTGCACGTCCATCAGCACCACGTCGAACGGATCGCCTTCGCGCTGCGCGCGCTCCACCGCGGCGATGGCGGCCTCGCCGCTGGTGGCCTGCGCGACGCGCACGCCGTGCTGCTCGAGCAGCGCCACGCAGATCAGCATGTTGACCGGGTTGTCCTCGACCACCAGCACGCGCGTGCGCGCCAGCGGCGCGGCCTCGAGCGCGCCGAAGCCGGAGACCGGCGTGTCCTCGTCGGTCGCCGGCAGCGGCAGCTCGGCCCAGAACAGGCTGCCCTGGCCGGGCGCGCTCTCGACGCCGACCTCGCCGCCCATCAGCTCGGCGAGCTGGCGGCAGATCGACAGGCCCAGGCCGGTGCCGCCGTAGCGGCGCGTGGTGGAGTCGTCGGCCTGCGTGAACGGATGGAACAGCCGCGCGCGCGTGGCCTCGTCGATGCCGGGGCCGGTGTCGCGCACCGCGAGGCGGATGCGCTCGTCGCCGGTGCGCGCGGCCGACACGTGCACCGTGCCGGCGGTGGTGAACTTCAGCGCGTTGTTCACGTAGTTGCTGAGGATCTGGCGCGTGCGCACCGGGTCGCCGGTCACGACGGCCGGCACGTCGGGGTCGATCTGCAAGGTGAACTCGAGCCCGCGCGCCTGCGCGATCGAGCGGTACGCGCGGTGCAGCGCGCTCACCGTCTCGCGCAGGTCGAACGGCACCGTCTCGAGGGTGAGCTTGCCGGCCTCGATCTTCGACAGGTCGAGGATGTCGGTGATGATGTCGGTCAGCGCCTGCGCGCTCTCGACGATCTGGTCGATGTACTGGCGCTGGTGCTGCGCGTCGAGCTCGCCGCGCTGCACCAGCCGCGCCAGCCCGAGCAGGCCGTTGAGCGGCGTGCGCAGCTCGTGGCTCGTGTTGGCGAGGAACGCGCTCTTGGCGCGGCTGGCCGCCTCGGCGGCGTCGCGCGCCTGCGCGAGCGCGTGCTCGAAGCGGCGGCGCTCGGTCACGTCTTCGCAGATCCACACCGTGCCGCCCTTGCTCGGGTGCGTCGGGTCGACGGCCTTGGCCAGCATGCGGCACCAGAAGGTGCTGCCGTCGCGGCGGCGCATCTCGCGCTCGAACTCCACCGGCAGGCCCTGCGCGAGCCGCGCGCCGAAGCTCGCGCCGATCTCGGCGTAGGCCTCGTCGCTCGGCCACACCACGCGCCCGGGCTGGCCCGACAAGGTGCCGCGCGCCCAGCCGAACATCTGCTCGAAGCGCGGGTTCGCCTGCACGAACGCGCGGTCGCGCGTGAAGGCGATGCCGATCGAGGCGTTCTCGAACATCGCCTCGCGTTCGAGCCGCGTGCGCTCGACCGCGCTGACGTCGCGCGCGTTGGTGACGATGTAGTCGCGGCCCTCGACGCTGAAGCGCGCGGCCGACACCAGCAGCGGCACCTCGTGCCCGTCCTTCGCGATCAGCACGACCGGATGGCCGTCGACGGCGCCGTGCTGGCTCAGCAGGCCCACGAGCCGCTCGCGGTCGCCGGGGTCGCGCCAGATGCCGAGCTCCAGCGGCGTGCGGCCGATCGCCTCGTCGCGCGACCAGCCGGTCACCTGGCTGAAGGTCTTGTTGACCATCGTGTAGCGCCCGCTCGGCATTTCGGTCAGGGTGATGACGTCTGGGCTCATCTCGACGAGCTGCGCGAGCAGCGCCTGCGAGCGGCGCATCGCGTCCTCGGCGGCCCTGCGCTCGGTCTCGTCGGTGTAGATCGACATGGTGGCCGTGCCGCCGTTGGCGCCGACGCGCACGCCGGTGGCGCGCACCTCGACGCGCCGCCCGTCGCGCGAGCGCAGCGTGAACTCGGTGTACGGCAGGCTCTGCCCGATCGGCAGCGACTCGAGCTGCGCCACGCGCTCGGCCGAGCGCGCGCGCGATTCGTCGTCGGCGAAGTGCGCGCGCAGGTCCTGGCCGACGATGGACTTCAGGTCGGGATAGCCGAACAGCTGCAGCGCCGCCGGGTTGGCGTCGATCACGATGCCGGCGCGGTGCAGGACCAGCGGCGACGGCGAGCGGTTGAACAGCTCGCGGTAGCGCGACTCGCTGGCCGCGCCGGCCAGCCGCGCGCGCACCTCCGACGTGATGTTGCGGCCCACGCCCCAGTAGCCGACGAAGCGCCCGGCCGCATCGAAGCGCGGCTCGCCGCTGATGCTGACCCACTGGCTGCGCCGGCCGTCGCGGCCCGGGCGGTGCATCACGAAGTTGCGGAACGGCCGGTGCGCCTCGAGGTCCGCGCGGTGTGCGTCCCACGCTTCGGGCGAGACGCTCAGCTCGGGCAGCTCCCAGCGCCGCTTGCCCAGGTGCTCGGTGGCGTCGATGCCCGAGCCGGAACCGACCGAGGGCGACAGCGCGGTGAAGCGGAATTCGGCGTCCTGCTCCCAGGTCCAGTCGGCGGCGATGTCGAGCAGGCTGCGAAAGCGCCGCTCGCGGTTGTCGGCCTCGGCGGCGTGTCGCGCGACCACGCTGGCGACGAAGGCGCCGCCGGCCGCGCCGGTGCCGATCAGCAGCAGCTGCGACACCAGCGGCAGTTGCAGCGCCGACCACGGCAGCGGCGCGGCGAAGCCCCAGCCGCGGGTCTGCGCGAACGCCACCGCCACGATGGCGGCCGCGCTGGCGGCGGCCAGCAGCAGCCCGTCGCGCCGGCTCGCCAGCACGCACACGAGGCATACCACCACGGCGCAGAACGCGAGGCCGATGCCCAGCACGCCTTCGCCGAGCTCGACCGACGAGCTCACGATCTCGAGCACCGCGAGCCAGGCCGTGGCCAGGGTCAGCGGATACCAGTTGTGCTCGCAGATGCGCCACGCGGCGAACGCGCACCACAGTGCCAGCGCGCCGTTGGTCAGCGCGGCCCAGGGCTGGCGGGAGCCCGGCACCGGCCACGCGAAGTGCAAGACGGTGAACGCCGCGGCCACCAGGGCCCCCATGACGAGCAGCCGCCGCGCGATGCGATGGTCGAGCGGGGCGTGGGCGATGTGCTGCGGCGAAGACATGACGGGCGAGGACCGTCGAGTCTGACAGACGGTGCCCCCGATCGAGGCACAAATATTCCCTGATCCGCTGCGGCGGTCAGCGGCGTGCCGTGTCGAGCTGCTCGCGCGTCGCCTGCGCGACACGGCGCGCGGCCGCGGCGAAGTCGTCGCCTGCCGACGCGTAGAGGATGGCGCGCGAGGAGTTCACGACGATGGGTGCATCGGGCCGCCAGCCGGCGCGCACCGTCGCGGCGGCGTCGCCGCCTTGCGCGCCCACGCCGGGGATCAGCAGCGGCAGCCGCGGCGCGAGCGCACGCACGCGCGCGATCTCGTCGGGGTAGGTCGCGCCGACCACGAGGCCGAGCTGGCCGCCGCGGTTCCACTCGGTCGCGGCCAGCCGCGCGATGCGCTCGTACACGCGCTCGCCGTCGGCCAGGACCTGCGCCTGCAGATCGTCGCCGCCCGCGTTGGACGTGCGGCACAGCAGGATCGCGCCCTTGCCCGGCCAGCGCAGGTACGGCTCGATGGAGTCGAAGCCCATGAACGGCGACAGGGTCACGGCGTCGGCCCGGTAGCGCTCGAAGGCCTCGCGCGCGTACTGCTCGGCCGTGGAGCCGATGTCGCCGCGCTTGGCGTCGAGGATCACCGGCACGCCCGGCGCGACGCGCCGGATGTGCGCCATCAGGCGCTCGAGCTGGTCTTCGGCGCGATGCGCGGCGAAGTAGGCGATCTGCGGCTTGAAGGCGATCACCAGGTCGTGCGTCGCGTCGACGATGCGCGCGCAGAAGTCGAAGATGCGCGAGGCGTCGCCCTGCCAGCCGGCCGGGAACTTCGCGGGCTCGGGGTCGAGCCCGACGCACAGCAGCGAGCGCCGGCGCGCCTCGGCGTCACGCAGCATCTCGACGAAGCTCATCGCGTGCGCTCCGCTCGCGTCAGCGGGTGGGGCCGGAGTTGCGCGACGCGCGGCGCATCGGCAGGCGTTCGGGCCGAACGCTCACGGCGCCGGCCGCGCGAGGCGACGCGCCAGTTCCGCCGCCTTGCCGGTGTAGTGCGCCGGCGTCATCGCCTTCAGGCGCGCGCGCTCGGACGCCGGCAGCTCGGCCAGCGAATCGACGAACGCGTGCAGCGACTCGCGCGTGATCGCCTGGCCGCGCGTCAGCGCCTTCAGCCGCTCGTAGGGCTCGGGCAAGCCGTGGCGGCGCATCACGGTCTGGATCGCCTCGGCCAGCACCTCCCACGACGCGTCGAGATCGGCGGCCAGCGCGGCGCGGTCGGGCTCGAGCTTGTCGAGCCCGCGCGCCAGCGAGTCGAGGCCGAGCAGCGCATAGCCCAGCGCGACGCCCATGTTGCGCAGCACCGTGGAGTCGCTCAGGTCGCGCTGCCAGCGGCTCACCGGCAGCTTCTGGCTCAGGTGCGCGAGCAGCGCGTTGGCCAGCCCGAAGTTGCCCTCGGCGTTCTCGAAGTCGATCGGGTTGACCTTGTGCGGCATCGTGCTCGAGCCGACCTCGCCTTCCTTCAGCCGCTGGCGGAAATAACCGAGCGACACGTAGCCCCAGGCGTCGCGGCACCAGTCGATGCAGATCGTGTCGGCGCGCGCGACCGCGTCGAACAGCTCGGCCATCCAGTCGTGCGGCTCGATCTGGATGGTGTAGGGATTGAACGCGAGCCCGAGGCCCTGCTCGACCACCGTGCGTGCGAAGCCTTCCCAGTCGAACGTGGGCCAGGCCGCGAGGTGCGCGTTGTAGTTGCCGACCGCGCCGTTCATCTTGGCCAGCGGCTGCACGGCGGCGATGCGCTCGCGCGCGCGCTCCAGCCGCGCCAGCACGTTGGCAATCTCCTTGCCGAGCGTGGTCGGGCTCGCCGTCTGCCCGTGCGTGCGCGACAGCATCGGCACGTCGGCCAGCTCGCCGGCCATCGTGCGCAGCTTCGCGCACACGCGATCGAGCGCGGGCAGCAGCACCTCGTCGCGCGCGGCGCGCAGCATCAGCGCGTGGCTCGTGTTGTTGATGTCCTCGCTGGTGCAGGCGAAGTGCACGAACTCGCCGGCCGCCGCCAGCTCGGCGTGGCCGGCGAAGCGCGACTTGAGCCAGTACTCGACCGCCTTCACGTCGTGGTTGGTGCGGCGCTCGATGTCCTTGATGGCCTGCGCGTCGGCCTCGGAGAAGCGCGCCACCAGCCCGCGCAGCAGCCCGCGCGCGGCTTCGGACAGCGGCGCGAACTCCGCGAAGCCGGCATCGGACAGCGCGGTGAACCA